>NZ_CP074380.1:5310000-5397500 GCF_022695595.1 Streptomyces sp. MST-110588 | reverse complement strand
GGAATAAGCCGCCCGTTCACAGCGTCCTCGCTGTGTGTGCCACCCGCACCATCGGTGCCGGTGGGCTTTTCAAAGGAACCTCATCCTCCGGCCGGAAGCCGGTGGACGGGGTATCAACATATCTGGCGTTGACTTTTGGCACGCTGTTGAGTTCTCAAGGAACGGACGCTTCCTTCGGTCCCGTTTCACCGGGCCCTCCGGGCGCTTCCCTTCGGTCTTGCGTTTCCGACTCTATCAGATCCTTCCGGGCCTGATTTCCGCCGGTGCGGTCCGGCCTTTCGGCTTTTCCGCGGTTCCGACTCTAGCAGATCCTCATTTCGTTCCGTTTCCGGTTCGAATTCGGTTCCGATTACCTGTCGGAGGGGGTGTTTCGCGCCTTCCGGCGTGTCCACCACTTTAGCGGATTTCCCTGGCGACTCATAATCGAGTCCGGTTTCGAATTCCGGCATGCCGAAATTCATCCCGTTCAGGGGCCGTGCAGTAGTGGTGTGCCGCCGGTGCGGCGTGAGTGGCTGCCCCGGGCCGGTCGGCGCCGCGGCAACTCGGAGAACACTACACGATCTATGGGCGTGGTGCGGACCCCCCTCCCGGGCTCGGGGCGTCGGCTGCCGCTCGCTTCGCTCCGCTCTCTGTCGGCGCGCGGGCCGGGCGCGGGTCGCGTCGATCGGGTGCGGCCGACATCCCTGGGTATATACGTCTGATCACACAGCTCGCATCCGGTCGTCTCGGAGGTTGAGGACCCATGTCTGAACAACAAGCAGTCATCGTCACCGGCGGCGGAACGGGAATCGGTGCCGCCACCGCCCGGCTGCTGCGGGAAGCGGGCCATCAGGTGGTGGTCTCCGGTCGGCGGCCGGAGCCGCTGCACCATATAGCCGAGGAGACCGGCGCCCTGGCCCATCCTTCCGACATCGGTGATCCCGATGCGGTACGCGACCTGGTGGATACCGCCGTCGCCACGTATGGCCGCCTGGACGGCCTCGTACTCAATGCGGGCATCGGGCGCAGCGGCACCGTGGGCGAGCTGTCGGACGAGGACTGGGAGGCCGTGATGCGCGTCAACCTCACCGGTCCCTTCCTGCTCCTGCGCGCCGCGCTGCCGCACTTGCTGAAGTCGCGCGGTTCGGTCGTCGCGGTGGCCTCGGTGTCCGCGCTGCGCAACGGTGTCGGCAATGCCGCGTACGCGACCTCCAAGGCGGCCTTGCTCCAGCTCTGCCGCTCCCTGGCCGTCGACTACGGACCACAGGGGCTGCGCGCCAACACGGTGTGCCCTAGCTGGGTACGTACTGATATGGCCGATCGCCGGATGGCGCGCTTCGCCGAGGAGGCGGGGCTCGGGGACGGTGGCACCGAGGCCGCGTACACCGAGGCGACCCGACTGCTTCCCGCGCGCCGCCCCGGTGACCCACGGGAGGTCGCCGAGGCGATCACCTGGCTGCTCTCCCCCGCCGCGTCCTTCGTCAACGGCGCGGTACTGACCGTCGACGGCGGCGCAACAGCCCTCGACCCCGGCACTGCCGCTTTCACCTACCGCCTGGAGCCCCGCACCCCGTAGAGACCAGCGGCCGAGTGGCAGCCGCGCCCGCTTCGGTGTCTTGCTCCGGGTCCGATGTGGGTCCTTGTGCGTATGGAGCGTGGCCGGGTGGTGCTGCATGTCACTGCGGCAGGCCCCCGTGGGAGCGGGGGGTGGCCCCCTGGGGGGAAGTGCAGTCAGCACCACCATGGTTGGGGCGCTGGCCTTACTGTGGGATTTTTCGCTTCGGCTGAGCATTGAGTGGTCGAGTTGCCGGCTTCTGCTCGGGTGATGAGCGGGGTGTCGGCATGCCGCTTCCGAAGAGAAAAGCGAACGCGTGAGTCTACCTGAACGACTTCGGCCGAGAATGCTGCCGTCAGGTGTCATCAGTAGCGGTGGAAATGTTGCTCCGGGGCAGCGGGATCGTGCTATTGACGGTTTGCGGGCGCTGGCGTTGCTTGCCGTGCCGACCGGGCACTGGCTTATCGGGGGGCTCGCGCGGGATGCGGACGGCGCGTTGCACAACGAGAGTCCGTTGTCGAGTTTTGCCCCTCTGGCGCCCATCACCTGGGTGTTGCAGATGCTGGGCCTGTTTTTCCTTGTGGGTGGTTTTGCCTCGGTGCAGTCGTACCGGCGGGCGCAGGGGCGGGGGAGTCGACGGGGGCGTGGATTCGGGGGCGGCTGGCCCGGTTGATTCGGCCCGCGGTGGGGGTGACGGCGGTCTGGGCGTTGCT
The DNA here is from genome assembly GCF_022695595.1 of Streptomyces sp. MST-110588. Lineage (NCBI taxonomy): Bacteria > Bacillati > Actinomycetota > Actinomycetes > Kitasatosporales > Streptomycetaceae > Streptomyces > Streptomyces sp. MST-110588. The sequence continues at coordinate 5,395,253 of NZ_CP074380.1, read as the reverse complement.
GGCGCCGCTGTTGTACGCGGTCGGGGTGCCTTTGGTGACGTTGCGCACCGGGGCGACGCTGGTCGTGCAGCCGTTGTGGTTCGTGTGCGTGTATGCCGTGGTGACCGCGCTGACTCCCTATTGTGTGGCGGCCTCCCGGCGGCTCGGTGGGTGGGCGGCGGCGCCGCTGGCGGCGACCATCGCGGTCGTGGACTTCCTGCGTTACGGTCCTTTCGCCGCGTCGGTACCTGAATGGGTCGGGCTGATCAGTCTGTTTCCCGGGTGGATGTTCGCCTATCAGTTGGGGGTTTCCTGGGGCGAGAAGCGGCTCGGGCGGCGGGGGGCCTGGCTGCTGTTCGTGGGCGGGACGGCGGTCTTTGTTGTGCTGTTGCTGGTGTTCCATTACCCGGCGAGCATGGTCGGGGTCCCCGGGCAGGACCGTACGAATTCCCATCCACCGTCGCTCTTGGTCATCGCCCTGGCCGCCGCGCAGTCCGGGGCGGCCATTCTGCTGCGGGACCGTATCGCGGCGCTGTTGCGGAAACCCGCTCTGTGGGCTCCGGTTTCGGCGGTCAACGGCTCTGCCATGACGATTCTTTGCTGGCACCAGACCGCGATGCTCGCCGCTGCCGTCCCTACGGCCTTCCTGGGAACGGTGCACGGGCTGACCACCGCGCCGGACTTCCCCGCGTGGATGCTGACGCGGCTTCCCTGGCTGCCTCTGTTCGCGGTTCTCCTCGTGGTGATCGCGCGGGCCACCCGCCGGTTCGAGGCGCCTTGGACCGGAGTGACCCGGGCACAGCGGATCGCCGCGGGAGCCTTGGCCACGGGATTCGCCGGATTCGCGCTGGGGCTCGCCTGAAGGGACAGCTACTGGGTGGGGTGCAGGGAGGGGTAGGGATAGAGGGGCAGGGTGATGTCGGCTGAGATGTCGTGGCCCTGTTGGAACATGGCTGCCAGTTGGTCGGGGTCGTTCAGCATGTGGTTGCGCGTCTCGATTCCTTCGGCGGTGCGGGGGGCCAGGAACTCGCCGACGCCTTGGCCGCCCTGCTGGCACTGTGTGACGTAGGGGCGCATGAGCTGTTCGTAGCGGGAGAAGGCGCGGCGGTGGTCGCCGTCGGCGGCGGCCAGCTCGCCCGCGAGTACGTACGCGCCCACGATCGCCGCGCCGGTGCCCATCCCGCCGAGCGTCGCCCCGTACGCGGCGTCGCCGAGGAGGGTGATGCGGCCCTTGGACCAGGTGGGTATGTCGACCCGGCTGATGGAGTCGAAGTAGAGGTTCTGTGCCTCCCACAAGGTGTCGATCAGCTCCGCCGTTCTCCAGCCGGCTCCGGCGTACGCCTGGGCTATGAGCTGCTTCTGTGCCTGCGGGTCGCGTCGGTCGTACGCCAGCTTCTTGGACGCGAAGACGACGAAGACCTCCCCGTGGTAACCCGCCTCGGTGGTGCGTCGGGGCATCCGGCCCACACTGACCATCCGGCCGGGCTCGCCATAGCCCACCGACCGGTCGCTGATGTCCGAGCCGGCGGTCAGGTCCCAGCCCGCGACGTAGTAACCGAGGTGGCCGACGAAATCCTCCTCGGGGCCGAAGGCCAGCCGGCGGACGGTGGAGTGCAGGCCGTCCGCGCCGATCACCAGGTCGAAGATGCGCGGGGCGCTCCGTTCGAAGGTGACCTCTACGCCGGTCGCGGTCTCGGTCATGGAGGTTATGGAGTCACCGAAGACGTACTCGGTGGGTGGGGTGGCCTCGGTTGTATACCCGGGCCGGTGGTGCGGGGTGGGGGCTTGCGCGCTGTGCTCGTACAGGAGGCGGGAGAGGGTGGAGCGGAGGATCTCCAGCTCGCCGGCCGCGAACTCGGCGGGGAGCGAGGCCAGCTCGCGTCCCTGAGTGTCTATGAAGGTCATGGGGCTGCCGCCGCCGGTGGTGTGCTGCCGGATCCGGTCCAGGATCCCCATGCGCTCCAGCACGGTGAGATGCGCGGCCCCACGGAAGTCGACCGCGAAGCCGCCGTCGCGCAGGGCCGGTGCCACTTCGACCACGGTGGGGCGGTAGCCGTACCGCCTGAGCCAGTACGCCAGGGCCGGACCGGCGACGCTCGCCCCGGAGATGAGGACGCTCGGACCGGCGGGACGTCCGGACCGGGGAGCGGGGGTGGTGGAGGGGTGGCCGGGTTGGGTGGGACGGACGGGTGGGCTGGGTGAGGGGGCCAGTCGTGTTGCGCGCGTGGTTGTAGAGGGCATTTTGCGCTCCTTGCGTCGGGTGTCGGGTGTTGGCTTGACGAGAGAAACTGTATCCGGCGGACACTGATCTGTATACCACGGACACAGTTTTAAAATGCGGGAGTGGCTGAAGACAGGAAGATCAGCGTTTTCGGGGACCAGGCGGGCAGCGTGGAGTTGCTGTGGGGCGGGCGGGAACGCCCCAGCCGCGGCCCCAAGCCGGCTCTGAGCCTGGACCGGATCACCCGCACCGCCATCGCCATCGCCGACCTGGGCGGGCTCGCGGCGGTGTCCATGCAGCGGGTCGCGGGTGAACTGGAGTTCACCAAGATGTCTTTGTACCGGTATGTACCGGGCAAGTCGGAGCTGGTCGCCCTGATGATCGACACGGCGATGGGCGAGCCGCCCAACCTGGAGGTGCCCAGCCTGGAGGTGCCCAGCCTGGAGGCGGGCGCGGCCGGCGGTGAGGGCGGCGGGCAGGTCGGCGCAGAGACTGGTGCGGACACCGGACCGGCCCCCGGGTCGGGCACCGGGCCGGACACCGGCTGGCGGGCCGCGTTGCGGGAGTGGGCCGTTCAGCTCCTGGCCGTATTCCGCCGCCACCCCTGGCTCCTGAGCGCGACCATGGGCCCGCGCGTCATGGGCCCCAACGAACTCGGCTGGACCGAGCGCGCGCTGGCCGCCCTCGCGGACACGGGACTGAACGGCGGCGAACGGCTCGACGCCGTCCTCATCGTGAGCGGTCACATCCGGACCCTCACTCAGGTGTCGGCCTCGATGGGCGTGGGCAGCACACGGGCGCAAGGGGCCGAGGAGGTCATGAGCGCGGCGCTGAACGAGCTGCTCGTCGGCCGTTCCGACCGCTACCCCGCCCTCGCCGCCGCCGTCGCGTCCGCCGAGACCGGCACCTCACGTGACCAGGCGCTGCAGTTCGGCCTGGAGCGCATCCTTGACGGGCTGGAGGTCTTCATCGAGCGGCGGCGGGCGGCTGCTGCCGGGTCCGCGTAAGGAGATCGCGTAAGGGGATCGCGTACGGATGGCAGGAGTGCGGGGATCCCCCGCGATCGAGTTCGTGCTCGACGGCGTGGATCTGTTGAAGTGTCGTCCTCCTTGCGGACCCGCAGGTCAGGTGACCGAGGCCGACGGCTGCGTTCGTAGAAGGCGCAGGTCCTGTTACGGAGCATCGCGAACGGGCGGAAACGGAGCCGGGGCCGGACGGAGTGGGGCAGGAACCGAGGCCGGAAGGGTCCGGCAGGGTCCGGAAGGGTGGGCAGGAACCGGCGCCGGGCGCGGTGTCGGCGCCGGCGCCGGGGCTCGTCAGACCCTCTGTACGGTCCTGCGCGGCTGTTCCTTGGCGCCGGCCAACAGCCCCCGAAGTGTGGCGAACTCCTCCACGCACTTGCCCGTCCCGTTGACCACGCAGTCCAGCGGCTCGTCCGCGACCACCACCGGCACGCCCATCTCCTGCCGCAGCCGCTGGCCGAGGCCGCGCAGCAGCGCGCCGCCACCGGTGAGCGCTATGCCCTGTTCGATGATGTCGCCGGACAGCTCGGGCGGGCACTCGTCCAGGGTGCGGTGGACGGCCTGCACGATCGCGTCCACCGGTTCGGCCAGCGCCTGGCGGATCTCCTCCTCGGTGATCTCCTGGACCCGCGGCAGTCCGCTGACGTGGTCACGCCCCCGTACGGTGAAGGAGGAGGGGCGGTCGGGTTCGCCCTCCTCGTCGACGCCGACCGGGGTCCAGGCCGCGGAGCCGATCGCGATCTTGATTTCCTCGGCGGTGCGCTCCCCGATGGCCATGGAGTGCTTCTTCTTCACGTACGAGCCGATCGCGGCGTCCAGCGCGTCGCCCGCGACCCGTACGGACTGTGCGGTGACGATGCCGCCCATGGAGATGACGGCGACCTCGGTCGTACCGCCGCCGATGTCCACCACCATGCAGCCGACCGGCTCGGCGACCGGCAGTCCGGCGCCGATCGCCGCCGCCATCGGTTCCTCGATCAAGTGCACTTCGCGGGCGCCGGCTCCCCTGGCGGAGTCGATGACCGCGCGCCGTTCGACGCCGGTGATCCCGGAAGGCACACATATGACGACGCGCGGCCTGGAGAAGCGGCGGGTGGGCAGGGCCTTCTTCATCAGGGCGCGCAGCATCTGCTCGGCGGCGTCGAAGTCGGCGATGACGCCCTCCCTGAGGGGACGCATCGCGGTGATGCCGGAAGGCGTACGGCCGATGGTCCGTTTGGCCTCCGCGCCGACCGCGATCACCGCGCCCGTCGCATCGACGGCGACGACCGACGGCTCGTTGAGCACGACGCCCTTGCCGCGTGCGTACACCAGGGTGTTGGCGGTGCCGAGGTCGATGCCTATGTCGTACGTTCCGGACGAAGTGCTGGACGCCATGGGGAGTTCGCTTGCTCTCTCTCGACTGGACGACAGGTCCTCCCGGGGAAGGACCCTCGGACATCGCGGCCCAGACGGCACCAATGGCTTGCCAAGGGCGTCAATTGGGGGCAATTACCAAGACTACAGGCGGGGCCAAACGGTTCCGCCGAGTCCGGCCGGGTCGTCGGCCGGCCCGTCAGCCGACTCGCCGCCCACCCGCCCGTCGGGGCCGAGACGTGGCGGGCCGAGACCTGACGCTGGGCGGACCCGTCCGGTCGGCGGCCCGCGCCCGCGGGCCCGGGCTCAGCGCTCGGTACGTGACGCGCCCTGGCCGTCGTGACCATTATCCCCGGGATCGCCATCGGGACCACTGCCGCCTCCGCCGCCGCTCCCCCCGCCACCGCGCCGCCCCGCGCCGTCGCTCCCCGTACGTGTCGCGCGGTTGCGGCCTCCCGGACCGCGGGACAGCGCCTCGGCCAGGTCCTCCAGTGCGTCGATGAGGAGGTCCGCGGCCCGCAGCGCGACACCGTCGGAGCCACTGCTCCCGTCAGAAGCACTACTCCCGCCAGAACCACCGGACCCGACAGGACCACCGGTCTCGCCAGAACCACCGGAGTCCCCAGAGCTCCCGACCCCACCAAGCTCATCGAAGCCCTCGCGCCACCCCCGCCACGTCTCCCACGCGGCACGCAGCGCGCTCCAGTCCAGGTCGCGCCGTTCCCGTACGGCCTGGGCGGCATCCTCCAGCGAGCGGCGCAGCTCGGCCACGAACACCTCGGCCCCCGGAGAGGGCGCCGCGTCCCGTTCGGGCAGATGGGCCTCCAGGAGCATCGTCACCCGCCCCATGGCGGACAGCGCGGACTGAGCCGCCGCGGCGGCACGCAAAGAGAGCCCGCGGTGCCGTACCGGTTCCTTCTCGGCGCGCGACTCGCTCTCCTCCCAGGCGGCGCGGGCCGCGCGGGCGTCCAGCAGCGCTTCGCGGACCTGGCGGGGGCGGCGGTCGGCGGGCCTGGCGCAGGCGTCGAAGACGGCAAGGGCGTAGCGGCCGTTGGCCTCCAGCCACTGGGCCAGGCGCTCGCGCAGCCGGGGCGTCTCCCAGGCGGGGAAGAGGGCGTAGGAGAGCATGGCGAGCAGCCCGCCGAGGAGGGTCAGGACCACGCGTTCCTGGACGGTCTGTTCCCAGCCGGCGCCGGCGATGCCGAGCAGGAAGACGACGTACGCGGCCACGACGGCGGAGGTCACCGAGACGCCCGTACGCAGCAGCAGGTACATCAGCAGGACGCAGCAGACGGCCAGCGCGGCGCAGACGTAGGGGTGCGGATGCGTCAGGGCCGTCACCGTGCCGCCGACCGCGACCCCGGCCAGGGTGCCGATGAAGCGGGCGACGCCGCGCGAGTACGTCTGCCCGAAGTCGGGGCGCATGATCATGACGGAGGCCAGCGGCGCCCAGTAGCCGTGTCCCAAGGGGAGTGCGTGGCCGATCAGGTAGCCCGTGGCGGCGACCGCGCTGACCCGCAGCGCGTGCCGGAGGATGCGTGAGGACCAGCGGGCCTCGCGGCGCAGGGAGCGCAGCGCCACGGGGATCAGCCTGGGTACCGAGGGCCGTAGCAGGTGCCCGCGTTCGGCCTTTGTGGTGGGGCGGGTGGCCTGGACCGGCTCGTCGGTGAGTTCGACGGCGTCGGCCAGGAGGGAGATCAGGCGCAGCGCCGAGCGGCGGGCCGCGCCGCTGAGCGTCGGCCCCTTCTCGAAGACTTCGAGGACGGCCATCGCCTCGGGGGGCAGCCGGACGGGTCCGGCGTGCCGGATAGCGTGTGCCACGGCGTCCAGTACGGTGCCGGCGGCGCCGAGCAGTTCCCGTACGCGGTCCCGCTCGGGACCTTCCGGCGGCACGCCGACGACCGGGTCGGCCAGCGCGGCCAGTACGGGCCTGACCTGCTCGGCGAGTCCGCGCGGACCGTGGAGCTGGACCGGGCGCCGTTTCGCCTGACGCGGGGTCACCGCGGAGGCGAGCCGGGCGTCCATCAGGGGCTGCGGGTCGAAGGGGGCCACCGGGTCGTGCCGCAGCCGGCGCGCGTAGTCCGCCTCCGCCGCCAGCGCGTCGGCGAGCGCGTCGCGCTGCGCTCCCCAGGGCCGTACGGGGAAGACGACGATGAGCGTGGCCTGCACCAGACCGCCGAAGGCGATGATCGCGGCGTGCTCCAGCGCGCCGAGCAGGGAGGTCGGCAGGGTGACGGTGACGAGCATGACGGCGACGGTCTGCGTACCGACCAGTCCGGAGACCGGTCCGACGGCCCAGGCCATGCCCGCCAGGAACGTCCATACGGTGAGCAGGGCCAGGAAGCCGACGAAGTGCGCGGCGGCCAGATAGCCGAGGAAGGTGGAGACCGCAAGACCGCCGGCGACGGCCAGCGCCAGGACCGGGCGCGGTCGCCAGCTCCGCTGGAAGGTGGCGATGCCGGCAGAGAAGGCGCCGAAGGCGGAGGAGACGGCGAGGGCCGGGTCGCCGAGCCACAGGCACAGGCCGATGACGACGGCGACGCCGGCGGAGCCGCGGACGGCGATGAGCGGGGTGAGCTTGGCGCGCTCGATGGTCAGCCCGGAGCGGGCGGTTTGCTTGAGCGCTCGCGACCAGGTCATACCGAGAGAATACGGTTCATAGCTCGTTGTCCCGGAATGCACGCTCTTGGGTATTCGCCGGAGCATTCGGAATGTTCACCGGGAAAATCACGTGAAAATCATGGCAAAGGTGACTGTTGCCTGGGGTAAACCGCGCAGGTCACGGTGGTGGGGCCGCAACGGGGTGGGCGGTGTGGGCCACTTGGGGGTGGGGAGAGAGAAACCCGAGGGCGGCCCCGTGCCCTCTTGTTGGGCAGCCGGTCGGTGGTCGGCCTGATGGCGAGGAGAGGTCCCGTGCGCAAGAACATCCGCAGTGGGGTGGCATCACTGATCGCTCTGGCCGCACTCGCCTGTACGGCGGGCTGCAGCACGGAGGACGCCCCGAAGGCTCCCGTACGTTTCGGCGACTCCCCGGGGACCGCCTCCCGCAAGGCCGCCCCGCCGGGCAAGCGGTCGCTGGCGCTCATGCCCACCCACCCGATCTCCTTCAAGGAGCAGCGCAGGGTCGGCGGCGCCGGCGGCAACACCCCCATCGGCGTGACCACCTACCGCGGCCCCAAGTCGGGGTTCACCGGAAAGGTGTGGGTGTGGGCGCCGCCGGAGTATTACGAGAAGCGGAACGCGGACAAGGGCTTTCCCGTGATGGTGGCGCTGCCCGGCGGCCCCGGATATCCCGTCAATTACTGGATCGGCGCCGACCTGAAGTTGGAGGAGAACCTCGCCCGGTGGTCGAAGGAGGGCAAGAGCCTGCCCTTCATCGTCGTCATGCCGGTGCTGAACCCGGATGCCAGGCAGTATTACGACGGCAGCGACATCCCTGGTCAGCCGAAGATCGGTACGTGGCTCAGCCAGGACGTACCGGATCTCGTACGCGCGAATTTCCGCACCCTGAACACCCGGAAGGGCTGGGCCATGATGGGGTCTTCGTCGGGCGGCTTCGTATCGCTGAAGAACGCCCTCCAATACCCCGACAAGTTCGCGGTCGCCATTCCCAACGGGCCCGATATCGTGCCCGACTCGCCGCTGTGGAACGGCCACGCCCGTCAGCAGCGGGAAAACAATCCGGAGGTACTGGCGCAGCGGCTGATCAGGAAGGGCGGGCCCGAGGTCTACCTCGCCTTCCAGGACGGTACGGGCGAGGGGACGGTCCTGCCCAAGGTCAGGAAGTTCCTCGCCCGGTACGGGCGGGGGCCGGTACGGACCCGGCTCCAGCTCGTCCCTGGTGGCACGCACAGCGCGCACACCTATGTGGAGGGGATGGGGCTGGGCACCATCCAGTGGGTCAGCGCGCACATGCAGGGGCCGGCGGCTTGAGTCGTACGGACGACGGACGACGGACGACGGACGGCGAACGGGGACGTACGGACGGGGACGTATGGACGACGGACGGGTCGTACGGGTCGTACGGGGAGTCACGCCGAGCAGGAGACGTCCAGGAGCTTGAGCGGCTGCTTGCCGTCCAGGTCCACGTACGCCGTGAAGTGCCGATCGGCGCCCGCGGCCCAGCGCGTGGTGACCGTCGCCCAGCCGACCCGGGCCGACTGCGCGGTGGTCACCTTGCCGACCGAGATGCCCCGCGGCTCGTTCTGCGCACACAGCAGCAGGTCGTAGTCGGGGGTGTTCGCGGCCTTCTTCTGGAGCTCGGGCGCGACCTGGTGGGCGCGCTTCCAGGGGGTGGGACCGTGCTCACCGTAGAAGTTCACCAGGAAGCGGTGGATCTCCTTGGCGGTGTAGCGGCCGTTCGGGTCGGTGCGGTCGGTCTGCTGGTGCCGTATCCCGGACGGGGCCTGGGGCTGCGTCTGCGTCTGCGTCTGCGTCTGCGATGACTGTGCGGACGCCGGTACGGACGCGGTGGCGGCCAGGGTGAGGCCGAGTACGGCGGCGGACGCGGCGGCAACGACGGTATGAGAAGTGGTGCGCGACGTGGCGCCCGAAGAGGCGCGCGAAGAGGTGCGGATCATGAGATGTCCTCGACTTCCGGTCATGCGCGTATTTTCCGGTCTTCATTGTCGGAGACATCTGGAGACGCCGCATGGTTGCGCGGATGGGCCCGTGGGTTCGACGGCAGAAATCCGCCGGTCCGGTGCACGTCCTCCAGGTTGGCTGATGCCATGACGACACCCACGACCTCATACGTAACGACATCCACCACAACGCCGCTCGACAAGCCGGCGGACGGGAGCACCGCAGCCGTACAAGCCACCCTGGAGCGTTTCTACGAGGCGGAGCGCGCCTAGGGCGCTTCTGACGGGCCGACTTCGCGGGCATGGCCGCGTGCCTGGACCCGGATGTGGTCCTCCGGCAGGCGCCCGGCCTGCCGTACGCGGGCGACTGGCGCGGCCCGGAGGGCATGGAACAGTTCATGGCCGTCATGGGCGAGCTGTGGCACTCGATGGAATTCCTGGAGCAGCGACAACTGGTGTCCGGGCCGGAGGTGGTGGTGATCAGCCGGGTGCGATTCGTCTCGCGCGCGACGGGGCGGGCGCTGGAGACGACGATCGTGCAGTTGATGACCGTACGGAAGGGCCGCATCCGTGAGGTACGGCCCTTCTACTGGGATCCGGCCGCGGTGGCTCAGGTCTGCGGGCTGTGATCCGCCGCGCCCGCAGACCTGAGCCGGAACCGGGCCTCTTTCAGGGATCCAGGACCCACGTCGTTGTCTAGGACACCACGTCCTTCCGCTCGAAGCCCCTGAAGGCCGCGGCGAACAGCACCACCGCGTACGCGACCGAGACCGCCGCGCCCTGGAGCATGCCGGACCAGTCGAGCTGTGGCTGGAGGGCGTCCGCCCAGGCGAACTGCCAGTGCGCCGGCAGGAAGTCCCGCCAGTGCTCCAGGGCGGTGACCTGGTCCAGGACATTGCCGACGATGGTCAGCCCGACCGCGCCGCCGACCGCGCCCAGCGGCGCGTCGGTGACCGTGGACAGCCAGAACGCCAGGCCGGCGGTGACGAGCTGGCTGACGAAGATGTACGCGACCACCAGCGCGAGGCGCGGCAGGGCCTGGCCCGCGGGCAGCGTGCCCCCGGTGGGCAGTTGGAGTGCCCCCCATCCGTACGCGGCCGAGCCGGTGGCCAGCGCGACCAGTGGCAGCAGCACCATCGCCGCCGCGCTGAAGAGCAGTGCCACGGTGAGTTTGCTCAGGAGCAGACGGGCGCGTGGTACGGGTGCCGCGAGGAGGTAGCGCAACGAGGACCAGCCGGCCTCCGAGGCCACCGTGTCGCCGCAGAAGAGGGCCACCGGGATGACGAGCAGGAATCCCGCCGACACGAACAGGGTGGTCGCGGTGAAGTTGGCCGCCGAGACGGTGGCGGTGTCCATGAGGTTGACCCGGCTGTTGCGCCTGCCGGGGTCGCCGCCGATCGCGAAGGCGGCGATCAGGACGAGCGGCAGTGCCGTCAGGACCGCGGCGACGACGAACGTACGGCGCCGCTTGAGCTGGCGCAGCGCCTCCACCCGCAGCGGGAGGGTGCGGCGCGCGTGGTAACCGGGCGCGGAGGGCGGTGAGGAGGGCGGTGGGGTCTTCTCGCGCACCGCCGCCGGAGCATCCGATGCGGCAGCCGACGCGGCAGTCGATGCGGCAGTCGGCTCAGCATCCGACGCGGCAGCCGACGCCGCGTCCGGCCCGGCAGCCGACGATCGGCTCGCGCTCATCGTGTGCCTCCTATCAACGTGAGGAAGGCGTCCTCAAGACGGCGGTGCGGACCGATGCGTTCCACCGGGATCTCCAACCGGATCAGTTCGACGAGCAGTGCGGAGGCGGCGATCGAGCCGTCCAGCCGTACGAGCAGGCCCGCCTCGGCCCGTACGGCCGAGGTGACGCCCGGCAGCGCGCCGACCTTGTCCACCACCGCGTCGGACACCGGTACGGCGGACGGTGCGACGCCGACGAGCAGGGTGTCGCCGGAGCCGGTGATCTCGGCGACGGGACCTGCCTGGACGAGCTGTCCGCGGTCCATGACGACCAGATGCGTACAGCTCCGCTCAACTTCGGACAACAGATGGCTGGAGACGATGACGGTGCGGCCGGTGGCCGCGTAGCGGATCATCACGTCCCGCATCTCGCGGATCTGCGGCGGGTCCAGCCCGTTGGTCGGCTCGTCCAGGATCAGCAGGTCCGGGAGGCCGAGCATGGCCTGGGCGATGGCCAGCCGCTGCCGCATGCCCTGGGAGTACGTGCGCACGGCGCGCTGGAGCGCGTCGCCCAGCCCGGCGATCTCCAGCGCCTCCTCCATGTGCGCGTCCTGTGCCGGACGGCCGGTGGCCTGCCAGTAGAGGTCGAGGTTGGCCCGGCCGGAGAGGTGCGGCAGGAAACCGGCGCCCTCGACGAAGGAGCCGACCCGCGAGAGCACCGGCGCGCCGGGCCGGATCGCGTGCCCGAAGACCCGGATCTCGCCGTCGTCCGGCTTGATCAGGCCCATCAGCATGCGCAGGGTGGTGGTCTTGCCCGCGCCGTTGGGGCCGAGGAGGCCGAGCACCTGGCCCTTCTCGACGCGGAAGGACAGCCCCCGTACGGCGTACCGGTCGGCGGACTTCGCGTACCGCTTGCTCAGGCCCGTGATCTGGAGCGGCACTTCGGCCAGGGACGGATCGGGTGCGCCGGCCGCGGCCCGGCGCCGGCCGACGAGCAGCAGCAGCGCGGCAAGGACGGCACCGGCCACCGGCAGGCCCCAGGTCCACGCGGGGAGCGGGGCCGCGGCGCTGCGTACGCCGGGCGCGGTCGGCACGCTCAGGACACCGGTGGTGGCCGCACGGCCGTCGTCACCGGCCGCGGACCCGTCAGCCGCGGACCCTCCAGCCGCAGACCCGCCCCCGGCGAGCGAGACGGTGTACGTGGCGGGCTCGGCCGGCGAGGCGTACGCCAGGTCCGTCGCGGACAGGACCAGCCGCATCCGGTGCCCCGCCAGGAATTCATGATCGATGGCGGGCAGCCGCAGCTCGACCGTCCGGCCCTTCTCCCCGTCGGCACCGGTGATCCGGTACGGCGCCACGAGCTGCGCGGGCAGCCGCTGCTGCCGCCCGTCCGGCCCGACGTCGTACACCTTGGCGAAGATCACCGCGTCCGTACTCCGGCCCGCGCCCCGTCCGTCGGCCTTCACGTGTACGCGTGTCCTCGGCTCACCCGTGGCCCGTACGGACGAAGTCAGCGGCGCGGAGTCGAAGCGCGCGAACTGGCCGGGGACGTCGAGGGAGAGGCCCACGCCCAGGCCGGTCAGGCGGCTGAGTCCGGCGATACCGCCGATGCCCGGCACGCCGGAGACCGAGGGCGGGTTGGCGCCGGCCGGGTTGGCGATGGTCTGCTCGCGGCCGGTCAGCCGTACCGTGCGTGGATCACCGTCCAGCCCGGGGTAGCTCTCGCCGCTCGCGCCGCGCAGCCGGGCCGAGCCGTTGGTGGAGTCCACTCCCCCGGTACGGCTGACGCGGAAGGCCGGCCCGGTGTCGGCGCCTTGCTCACCCTTCAGATAACGGTCGAACCACGCCTTCGTACGGGCCTCGACGCGCGCGGTCTCGTGATCACCGCCGTCGTGGCCGCCCGCGATCCAGTCGACGGCGACCGGCGCGCCGTTCTTCTTGATGGCCTTGGCCATGGCATCGGCCTGGCCGAGGGTGAACAGCGAGTCGGCCTGGCCCTGGATGATCAGCGTCGGCACCTTGATCCGGTCGCCGACGGCGGACGGGCTGCGCTCCTGGAGCAGCGCGCGGGCCGCGTCGTCCGGCTTGCCCGCGACGGCGATCCGCTCGTACATCTCGCACAACTGCCGCTCGAACCGCCCGCAGCCGCCGTCCCGCGCCGTCGGCCGCCTGTCGCCGTCCCTTCCTGTACGCCCCTCACCCACCGAAGCCCCTCCGCCGGCCCCGGTCCCCGTCCCCCTGCCTTCCTCTCCCCTGCCTTCCTCCGGCTTCTTGTCCGGGTCCGTCTCCGTACCGAACCCGGCCGCTCCGGTCGTGAAGAACACCCCTGCCCACAGCTTCTTGAAGACGCCGTTGGGTACCAGCGCGTCGGCGAGATTCCAGTACGTGATCTGCGGCGCGATGGCGTCGACCCGCTGGTCGTACCCGGCCGCCAGCAGCGAGACCGCGCCCCCGTACGAGGCCCCGGCGACGCCGACGCGCGGGTCGCCGGCCTTGTCGAGCCGTACCTCGGGCCGCTTCGCCAGCCAGTCGATCAGCCGGCTGACGTCGGCGACCTCCGCCTTCGGGTCGTTGAGCCCGATCTTCCCGCCCGACTTGCCGAACCCGCGTGCCGACCAGGTCAGCACCGCGTAGCCGTCCCGCGCCAACTGCTGCGCCTGGGCCCGTACCTCGTCCTTGCTGCCGCCGAAGCCATGGCCCAGCAGTACGGCGGGACGCCGCCTCCGCCCGTCCTCGGCGGTGAAGAACGACGTGTCGATCCGCACCCCTCCCTTACCGCCCCCGTCCACCCCGCTTTCCGGGGCCTGCGGCATGGTCAGCACCCGGTCCTCCTGGCGCACGGCGGGCGCACCGTCCGAGGCGGTGGCCACCCACGTACCACCGCCTATGAGTACGGCCAGAGCGGCAGCCGTCGCATACAACCGCCGCCCGCGCAATCGCAGATCCATGCCCTGAATCCTAAGTACGCCCCCAGCCGCCTCCCGATTGCCGGTACATGGAGCCGCGGAAAACGGAGAGGCCGGGCACGCCGGACCCGACGGTTGCGCGGACAGCGTGTCCTGGACCCTGATGCGGGACCGCTTGCGCGGTGGGGATCAGTGGTTGCGGGGGAAGCCGAGGTTGATGCCGCTGTCGGCGGGGTCGGGCCAGCGGGTGGTGATGACCTTGCCTCGGGTGTAGAAGTGCACGCCGTCGTTGCCGTAGATGTGGTGGTCGCCGAAGAGGGAGTCCTTCCAGCCGCCGAAGGAGTGGTAGCCGACGGGGACCGGGATGGGGACGTTGATGCCCACCATGCCCGCCTCGGCCTCCAGTTGGAAGCGGCGGGCGGCGCCGCCGTCGCGGGTGAAGATCGCGGTGCCGTTGCCCCAGGGGGAGGCGTTCATCAGGGCGATGGCGTCGTCGTAGGTGTCGACGCGGACGACGGACAGGACCGGGCCGAAGATCTCTTCGCGGTAGGCGTCCATGTCCGGGGTGACGTGGTCCAGGAGGGAGACGCCGATCCAGTGGCCGTTCTCGTGGCCGGGGACGGTGTGGCCGGTGCCGTCGATGACGACGTCGGCGCCCTGGGCGGCGGCGCCGGTGACGTACGAGGCGACCTTGTCGCGGTGGGCCTTGGTGATGAGCGGGCCCATCTCGGAAGCCGGATCCTGGCCGGGGCCGATTCTCAGGGCGGCGGCGCGCTCCTTGATCTTCTCGATGAGGGGGTCGGCGGTGGCGCCCACGGCCACCACGACGGAGATGGCCATGCAGCGCTCACCGGCCGAGCCGTACGCGGCGTTGATCGCCGAGTCCGCGGCCAGGTCGAGGTCGGCGTCCGGGAGGACCAGCATGTGGTTCTTGGCGCCGCCCAGGGCCTGCACGCGCTTGCCGTTGGCGGTGCCGGTGGTGTGGACGTGGCGGGCGATGGGGGTGGAGCCGACGAAGGAGACGGCGGCGACGTCCGGGTGGGCCAGGATGCGGTCGACGGCTTCCCGCTCGCCGTTGACGATGTTCAGGACACCGTCCGGCAGGCCCGCCTCGGCGGCCAGTTCGGCGAGCCTGAGGGCCGCGGAGGGCACCTTCTCACTCGGCTTGAGGACGAAGGTGTTGCCGCAGGCGATGGCCATGGGGAACATCCACAAGGGCACCATGGCGGGGAAGTTGAAGGGGGTGATGCCGGCGACGACGCCCAGTGGCTGGCGGATGGCGGCGACATCGACGCGGGTGGAGACCTGGGTGGACAGCTCGCCCTTGAGCTGCTGCGGGATGCCGCAGGCCAGCTCGACGATCTCCAGGCCGCGGGCCACCTCGCCGAGCGCGTCGGCGTGCACCTTGCCGTGTTCGGCGGTGATCAGCGCGGCGATCTCCTCGCGGTGGGCGTCGATCAGCTCGCGGTACCTGAACAGGATGGCCGTACGGGTGGCCAGGGAGCTGGTGCCCCAGGTCGCGTACGCCTCCTTGGCGGCGGCCACCGCCGCGTCGGCCTCCGCGGCCGAGGCCAGGGCGACCTGCTTGGTCTGCGCTCCGGTCGCCGGATCGTAGACCGGGCCGTGGTGGCCGGAGACACCCTCGACGGGCTTTCCGCCGATCCAGTGGTTGATGGTCTTCATGGGACGGCCTTCCTGAGCGGTACGGGAGGGGTACGGGTGGGGTGCGGCGGCTCGGGCGGGTCAGGTCGAGTCAGGTCGCGTCAGGTCACAGGTGGCGGCGGCGGGCGGCGGCTCGGCGGTCGTACTCCTTGCGGGCACCGATCGCCGCCGGGCGGGTGGCGACCTCGGCGACAGGCACATCCCACCAGGCCTGGGGCCCGGGCGCGCCCGGCACTGTGTCAGCCGTTTCGGTCTCGATATAGACACATGCGGGCCGGTCCGAGGCACGTGCCTCGCGCAGCGCCGCCCGCAGTTCGCGGACGGTGGCGGCGCGGATGACGTGCAGTCCCAGGGAGGCGGCGTTGGCGGCCAGGTCCACGGGCAGCGGGTCGCCGGTGTACGTGCCGTCGGGGGCGCGGAAGCGGTACGCCGTACCGAAGCGCTCGCCGCCGGTCTCCTGCGAGAGCCCGCCGATGGAGGCGTACCCGTGGTTCTGGATCAGGACGACGTTGATGTTGACGCCTTCCTGGACGGCGGTGACGATCTCGGTCGGCATCATCAGGTACGTACCGTCGCCGACCAGCGCCCACACGGGCCGGTCGGGGGCGGCCAGCCGGACCCCGATCGCGGCCGGGATCTCGTACCCCATACAGGAGTAGCCGTATTCCAGGTGGTACTGGCGGCGGGAGCGGGCACGCCAGAGTTTGTGCAGGTCGCCGGGGAGCGAACCGGCCGCGTTGATCACCACGTCCGTGTCGTCGACGACGGCGTCCAGGGCGCCCAGCACCTGTGACTGCGAGGGGCGTACGGAGTCGTCCGCGGCGGCGTACGCGGCGTCCACGCGCGCCTCCCAACGGGCCTTGGCGGCGCGGTACTCCTCCTCGTACGCCGCCGGGACGCGGTACCCGGACAGCGCGCGGGTCAGCGCTTCCAGGCCGGTGCGGGCGTCGGCGACCAGGGGGGTCGCGGCGAGTTTGTGGGCGTCGAAGGAGGTGATGTTGAGGTTGAGGAAGCGGACGCCGGGGGCTGCGAAGAGGGTCGCGGAGGCGGTGGTGAAGTCGGTGTGGCGGGTGCCGACGCCGATGACGAGGTCGGCCCGGCGGGCCAGCGCGTCGGCCGTGGCGGTGCCGGTGTGGCCGATGCCGCCCACGTCGGCGGGGTGGTCGTGGCGCAGTGAGCCCTTGCCGGCCTGGGTGGAGGCGACGGGGATGCCGGTGGTGTCGGCGAAGGCGCGCAGGGCCTCTTCGGCGCGGCTGTGGTGGATGCCGCCGCCCGCGATGATCAGGGGGCGGCGGGCGGATCGTACGGTCCGTACGGCGTCGGCAAGGGCACGGACGTCCGGCGCCGGGCGCGGCACCCGCCACACGCGGTCGGCGAAGAACTCCCGCGGCCAGTCGTGCGCCTCGGCCTGGACGTCCTGGGGCAGGGCCAGGGTGACGGCGCCGGTCTCGGCGGGGTCGGCGAGCACCCGCATCGCCTGGAGGGCGGCCGGGATCAGCGCCTCGGGGCGGGTGATCCGGTCGAAGTAGCGGGAGACCGGCCGCAGCGTGTCGTTGACCGACACATCGCCCGCACAGGGGACTTCGAGCTGCTGGAGTACGGGATCGGCGGGGCGGGTGGCGAAGATGTCGCCGGGCAGCAGCAGCACGGGGATGCGGTTGACGGTGGCCAGCGCGGCGCCGGTGACCAGGTTGGTGGCACCGGGGCCGATGGAGGTGGTCACCGCGTGGGCGGAGAGCCGGTCGCACTGGCGGGCGTAGCCGACGGCGGCGTGCACCATGGCCTGTTCGTTGCGGCCCTGGAGGTAGCGCAGCGCGCCCCGGGACTCCAGGAGCGCCTGGCCGATGCCGGCCACGTTGCCGTGTCCGAAGATGCCCCAGCAGGCGTCGATCAGGCGGTGCCGCTCGCCGTCCCGCTCGGTGTACTGGCGGGCCAGGAACTCCACCAGGGCCTGGGCGACGGTCAGCCGGCGGGTCGCGGGGGCGTCGGGGGTGTCCCTGGTGTCCGTGGCGTCCGTGGTGTGGGCTTCGGTCTCGCGGATGTCGGTCTTGTGGGCGTCGGCCTCTTGGGCGTCGGTCGCGGGGCCCTTGCCCGTACGAGGTGTCGGGGCGCTCATCGTGCGTCTCCTGCGGGGGCTCGGTAGAGAGGAAGGCGGGGGTCGACCGGTTGGCCGGGCCAGGTCGAGCGGATCCAGCCGTGGTCGGGGTGGTCGCGGATCAGCCACTCCCGTTCCGGGCCCGGGCCGGCCATCACGTTGAGGTAGTACATGTCGTGGCCCGGGGCGGCAATGGAGGGGCCGTGCCAGCCGTCGGGAATCAGGACGGCGTCGCCGCCGCGGACCTCGGCGAGCACATCGGTGCCGCGGCCGTGCCCGGACGGGGAGACGCGCTGGTAGCCGAACCCTTCCGTACCTCGTTCCGTGCTCCGCGCCGGACCTCGCTCCGTACTTTGCTCCGTACCTCGCTCCGCGCTTGGCTCCGCACCCCGCGCGGGAGCGATCTCGAAGTAGTAGATCTCCTCCAGCTCGGATTCCTCGCCGGGGCGGCACTCGTCGTGTTTGTGCGGCGGGTAGGAGGACCAGTTGCCGCCGGGGGTGAGCACCTCGACCGCGATGAGCCGGTCGCACGCGAAGGCCCCGGCCGCGGCGAAGTTGTTGACCTGGCGCGAGCAGGTGCCCGTACCGCGCAGTTCCACGGGGACCCCGCTCGCCGGGCCGTACCGCGCGGGAAGGCGGCGCTCGCAGCGGGCACCGGCCAGCGCGAACCGCCCGCCGCTGCCACTGGTGATCCGTACGCGCACATCGCGCGGCACGTACGCGAAGTCCGTGACCCCGCTGAACACGCTCTCCCGGCCGGCCAGTTCGAAGGCGGCGCCGTCGTCCGTGCGGACCGTGCAGCCGCCGGAGAGCGGCAGCACGATCCACTCGGCGCCGCCGGTGGCCAGGGAGTGCCGGCCGCCGGGCGGCAGGTCCAGGACGCGGAGGCAGGAGTAGTGCCAGCCGGCCTTCTCGGGATCGATGACCAGGGCGTACGGCCCTTCGGCCGCGCGCCCCGCCGGCACGTGGAACGGGAGCTGTGCGTTCATGACGGTAAGTCTCCTCCTCGCCACTGACAGTGGACGGAATCCGGCTCTCACGGCTCGCGCCGGCGGTCGACTCGGCGGTCGGCCCGGCGGTCGCCCCACCAGTTGCCCGCCGGTTGCCCCGCCGGTCACAGCAGTCCGACGGCGGTGTCCACGGCCGCCGCGACGTCCCCGTCCACCGGGTAGAGCAGCGAGCGGCCGACGACCAGCCCTTGTACGGTCGGCAGCCGCAGCGCCGTACGCCACCTCTCGTACGCCGCCTCCTGGTCCCGGACGGTGCTGCCGACGGCGCCGCCGAGCAGCACCACCGGCAGCGTGGACGTCTCGCACACCCCCGCCATGTCGGCCGGGTCGTCGGTGACGGGCAGTTTGAGCCAGGTGTAGGCGGAGGTGCCGCCCAGGCCAGAGGCGATGGCGACCGACCGGGTGACGGCCTCGGCACTCAGGTCGTTGCGCGCCTCGCCGTCGGTCCGGCGGAAGATGAACGGTTCGACGAAGGTGGGCAGTTGCCGTTCGGCCATCGCGTCGATGGTGCGGGCCGCGGTCTCCAGCGTGGCCAGCGACCCGGGGTCGCCGTAGTCGATGCGCAGCAGCAGTTTGCCCGCGTCGAAGCGGAGTCGGGCGATGTCCTGGGGCCGGTGGCCGGTGAAGCGGTCGTCCATCTCGAAGGCGGCCCCGGCGATGCCGCCGCGGTTCATGGAGCCCACGACGACCTTGTTCTCCAGGGCTCCGAGGAGGAGCAGGTCCTCCAGGAGGTCGGCGGTGGCCAGCACCCCGTCCACGCCGGGCCGTGAGAGCGCCAGGCACAGCCGTTCCAGCAGGTCGACGCGGTTGGCCATGGCCAGGGCCCGGTCGCCGACGGCGAGCATGCCGCGGGCCGGGTGGTCGGCGGCGATGATCATCAGTCGGCCGCGGGCCCCTATGAAGGGGCGGCGGGTACGACGCGCCGCGGCCTCGGCGACGGCTTCGGGGTGCCGGGCGCGGAGCGTCGCGAGGCCGGAGATCCGAGTGGTCAAGGTGTGGCTCACCTTCTTGGTGGGGGTTCGGCTCGACGCGTACGGCGGCCGGAACCGGCGCGGACGGCGGCCCGCATCGGTGCGTACGGGGGCCGGAACCGACGCGTACGAGGGCGACGCCGACACGGCCGGGGCAGGCGCCGACACGGCCGGGGCCCGCGGTCAGCGTCCGGGACCACGCGGCGCCGCCGACCGCACGCCCGTACGGCCGGCGAGGAACTCCTCGACCTCGGCGGCGGTCGGCATGGCGGAGGAGCAGGCCAGTCGGGAGGCCACGATGGCGCCGGCGGCGTTGGCGTACCGCATCACGGTCTCCAGGTCCCAGCCCGCCAGCAGCCCGTGGCACAGCGAACCCCGAAGGCGTCACCGGCGCCCAGGCCGTTGACGACCTCTACGGGGATGGGCGGTACTTCGGCCCTCCGGCCGTCGCGGTGCACGGCCAGTACGCCCTCGGGCCCCTGTTTGACGACGGCGAGTTCCACACCGCTGTCCAGCAGCGCGCGGGCGCACGCCTCAGGGTCCCGTACGCCGGTGGCGACCTCCGCCTCGTCCACGTTCCCGACCGCGACGGTGGCATGGGCGAGCGCTGCCTCGTAGTACGGGCGGGCCGCGGCCATCGCCGCGGCGCCGGTGGCCCCGCCGTCCCCCGAGGCACCGCCCTGGCCGCCCCAGAACATCGGGCGCCAGTCGAGGTCGAAGACGGTGGGGCCCGACTTCGCACGGGCGGCGAGTGCGGCGAGGGTAGCGGTGCGGCTGGGTTCCTCGCACAGGCCCGTACCGGTCATCCAGAAGACGCGGGCCGCCCGGACGGCGTCCAGGTCGACCTCGCCGGGGTGGATCTCCAGGTCGGGAGCCTTGGGGCGGCGGTAGAAGTAGAGCGGGAAGTCGTCCGGCGGGAAGATCTCGCAGAAGGTGACGGGCGTCTGATGTCGCTCGACCGGTGTCACCCAGCAGTCGTCCACGCCGAACTCGCGCAGTGCCTGGTGGACGTAGTCGCCGAAGGGGTCGCGGCCGGTGCGGCTGATGACGGCGGTACGGCGCCCGAGGCGGGCGGCGGCCACCGCGACATTGGTCGCCGAGCCGCCGAGGAACTTCCCGAACGTCTCGACCCGCGCCAGCGGGACGCCGGTCTGGAGCGGATAGATGTCCACCCCGATGCGGCCCATGGTGATCAGGTCGTACGGCTCGGTCATGAGATCCCCTTCGGTACACCCGAGTACGCCGAGGCCGGCAGGCGCCGACCACAGGTCTAACCAAGCAGCTCACACCCTGTCAACACTTTGTCCTTACATACTGACGTCAAAGGAGGCGCAGACGAAAGGAATCGGAGACCTTTGAGCAACAAAGTCCTTAAGTCCTTATGTCAGGACGAAACCTTGACACTCTTCACAGCGGCATGAAGGCTGTGCCCCACCACCCCCTCAGCGCCTTCCCGGTCACCGTCGACCGGCGAAAGGAGAGCCGCAGCGATGACCGCACCCCGCGCCGACGCCAGCCCCCAGGCCGCCCCCGGGCCCCCGCCGGTCCTGCACCGCATCCGCGTCGGATCGGCCCCCGACTCCTGGGGGGTGTGGTTCCCCGACGACCCGCGGCAGGTCCCCTGGCGCCGCTTCCTGGACGAGGTCGCGCGGGCCGGGTACGAGTGGATCGAACTCGGCCCGTACGGCTATCTCCCCACCGACCCCGCCGTGCTCCACCGCGAGATCGCCCACCGGGGCCTGAAGGTCTCGGCCGGCACCGTCTTCACCTCCCTGCACCACGGCCCCGGCGTATGGGACGCGACATGGGCGCACGTCTCCCGGGTCGCCACACTCACGCAGGCGATGGGCGCGGGCCACCTCGTCGTCATCCCCTCCTTCTGGCGGGACGACAAGACCGCCGAGGAGATCGAGCCGCGCGAACTGACCGCCGAGCAGTGGCGGCACCTGACCAGCGGCATGGACCGGCTGGGCCGGCGGGTACGGGAGGAGTTCGGCCTCGGCATCGTCCTCCATCCGCACGCCGACACCCACATCGACACCGAGGAGAACGTGGCGCGCTTCCTGGACGGCACGGACCCCGGGCTGGTCGGCCTGTGTCTGGACACCGGGCACTACGCCTACTGCGGCGGCGACAGCGTCAAGCTCATCAAGACCTACGGCGAACGGATCGGCTATCTGCACCTCAAGCAGGTCGACCCGGCCGTCCTCGCGGACGTCCGCGAGCAGGGCACGCCGTTCGGCCCGGCGGTCCGGCAGGGAGTGATGTGCGAACCGCCACTGGGCGTACCGGCGCTGCCGCCCGTACTGGAGGCCGCGCAGGCGCTGGACGTCGACCTGTTCGCGATCGTCGAGCAGGACATGTACCCCTGCCCGCCCGACCGGCCCTTCCCCATCGCCGAGCGCACCCGCCGTTTCCTGCGCTCCTGCGGCGCCTGAACGGACACGCGGGTCAAGAAGCCGGCAAGGCGAGGCGGGACGAGGCGAGGCGAGGCGAGGCAAGCAAGGAACGGCGAGGAACGGCGAGGAGAACCGGAAGATGAGTCAGCAGGCGCGACAGGCAGTGCTCGGCGTGGCCGTCATCGGCACCGGCCGCATGGGCGCCGACCACGTACGCCGTATCAACGACGTCATCAGCGGCGCACGGGTGGCGGCGGTCGTCGACATCGACGCGGACCGGGCCAAGGGCGTCGCCGCCGGGATCGAGGGGTGTGTGCCCTGCACCGACCCGGCCGCCGCCATGGCCCGCCCGGACGTCGACGCCGTACTGATCGCCACCCCGGGGCCGGCCCATGAGGCCGCGCTGCTGACCGCCTTCGGCCACGGCCTGCCCGTCCTGTGCGAGAAGCCGCTCACACCGGACCCGGCCGCCGCGCTACGGGTCCTGGCCGCCGAACAGCGACTGGGCCGGCGCCTGGTGCAGGTGGGTTTCATGCGCCGGTACGACGCCGACTATCTCCGGCTCAAGAGCCTTCTGGCCCAGGGCGCTTACGGACGTACGCTGATGCTGCGCCACAAGCACCGCAACGCCGCCACCCCGCCCGGCTTCACCGACGCCATGACGGTCCACGACTCGCTCGTCCACGAGATCGATGTGACGCGCTGGCTGCTGGAGGAGGAGATCACGGCCGTACGGGTGCTGCGGCCGGTCGCCACCGGCAGGGCGCCCGAGGGGCTGAGCGACCCGCAGCTCGTCCTCTTCGAGACCGCGGCCGGGCAGTTGGCGGACACGGAGCTGTTCCTCAACTGCGGCTTCGGCTACCAGGTCGGCTGCGAGGCGGTCTGTGAGGACGGCACCGCCCGGATCGGGGACGACCACGGGGTGTTCGTGAACGCCGCGGGGCGCTGGGGCGGGGAGATCACGCCCGGTTTCGTGGAGCGCTTCGAGGACGCGTACGACCGGCAGGTGCAGCGGTGGGTGGACGCGGCCCGGCGCGGCGAGGTCCGGGGGCCGGGCGTCTGGGACGGGTACGCGGCGGCGGCGGTGTGCGAGGCGGGCGTACGGGCTCAGGCCACCGGCGAGCGTGTGGCGGTCGAGCTGATCGAGCGGCCGGCGCTGTACCGCTGACCTGGTGGGGGCTGCTCTTTGTGCGGCCGGATCCGCCAGGCGGCCGACGGCCGGCGGTCGACGGCCGGCGGCTGGCGGTCGGCGGCTGGCGGTCGGCGGTCGTACGTAACGGATGTCCCACCATCTCCGGCCCATGACAGCCGTAGCCCGCCCGTCACGTCTGTCACCGTCGGGCGGGGCTTTGGTCACAGAGGATCAACAGCCCCTCCCCCTTTGCGGAACGTGTCGTTCATCGGGCACAGGCTGATTCATCGCCAGGCCGCACGCAGTACCTCCGCCGGCTCATCCCGGGCCGCCGCTGCGCGCGGCACAGGGAGGTGCGAGACACATGACCGACCGGAGGCTCTGGTCGTACAAGGAGATCGCCGCACACATCCGGGTGCAGCCGGACACCGTGCGCTCCTACCGCAAGCACGGTCTGCTGCCGACCCCGGACCTGGTGGAGAGCGGTAAGCCCTACTGGTTCGCCGACACCATCCGTCTGTGGGTGGCCCGCAGACCGGGCCACGGCGGGCGACGGGAGGACAGGGGCTGAACGGGAACCGTACGCAGGGGCCGGACCGGCACCGCGGCTGACGGGAGGACCGTGCGGGCCCCGCGCGCCGCCGTCCCCGGCACACCGCGCCGCGCGGGGCCTACGATCGAGGCATGTCCCCCTCGCCCCCGCCACCCGTACCGCCCCTGTCGCCCATACCGACGGCTCCGGCCGCGCCCAGCCGCATCGCCGTGATCGGCGGCGGGGCGATCGGCGGCTTCACGGCGGCGTTGGTCCACCGCGCCGGCCACGACGTCACCCTGTGCGTCCGTACGCCACTGGAGACCCTGACGGTCGAAAGCGAGGGCGCGGTCTTCGAGGCGCCGGTCACCGTGGCGAGCGCCCCGGACCGGGTCGGACCGGCCGACTGGGTGCTGCTGACCACCAAGGCCCAGGACACGGCAGGCACCGCCGGGTGGCTGGAGCGGCTGTGCGGGCCGGAGACGGTCGTGGCCGTACTGCAGAACGGCCTCGGCCACGAGCAGCGCGTAGCGCCCCTGGTGCCCGAGGGCACCGGAATCCTGCCCACGATCGTCTACATGTCCGTGGAGCGCACCGCGCCCGGCCGGATCGTCCATCACATAGCCAGCGAACTCCACGTACCCCAGGGGCCCTTGGCCGAACGTTTCGCCGCGCTGCTCGCCGGCAGCGGCATCGACGTCGTTCCGGAGGCGGACTTCGCGACGGCCGCCTGGCGCAAGCTGTTCACCAATCTCGCGGCCAACCCGCTCACCGCGCTCCTCCAGCAGCGCATGGGCATCTTCGCCGACCCCGGCATGGCCCGGCTCACCCGGGACCTGCTGCGCGAGGCCGCCGAGGTCGCGCGGGCCGAGGGAGCGGACATCGGCGAGGAGGACGTCCGGCGGACGCTGGAGATCTACACCCTGGTGCCGCCCGGCGGGGGCTCCTCGATGCTGTACGACCGGATGGCCGGGCGCCCGATGGAGCACGAGTACCTGACGGGCGCGGTGGTCCGCGCGGCCGAGCGGCACGGCATCGCCACGCCCCTGAACAGCATGCTGCTGACGCTGCTGCGCGCGGTCGACCGGGAGCTGCGGGCGGCGGGCGGCACCTGACGGCGGGGTCCCGGCAGGAGGCGGGAACGACACCGGGGAAGGGGATTGAGGAGCACCGTGGTTTCTCCTGTTCAGCGGCTCACCGGGGCCTTTCCGCCCCCGGCGGCTCCACGGGCCCACGACTGGCGGCGGGTGGAGAGCCGACTGGGAACCCGCCTTCCCGCGGATTACAAAGAGCTGATCGACACCTACGGCGGAGGCTGGTTCGACCAGGCCATCTGGGTCCTGGAACCCGGCAGTTCACTCGAACACTACGATCTCCTGGCCGAGAACGAGGGCCGTATGGAGGCGATCTCCAGGCTGTGGGAGCTGGGTGAGCCCCGGCCGGCCGAACTCGCGGCGGAGGACAGCCGTGTGATCGCCTGGGCCCTCACGGAAGACGGCGAGCATCTGTACTGGCTGGTGCGTCCCCGGCAGGATCCCGGGAGCTGGACGGTGCTCGTCAAGGAGGGGCGCGGTCCCCATTGGGAGCACCACCGCATGAGCTGCACGGAGTTCCTGGTGTCCGTCCTGGTGACCGGCGACGCGGAGTCGGAGATCTTCGACGAACTTCCGCTGGACGATCACCACTTCCGGAGTACCTCAGGTTTCGCCGTTCCAGACGTTCCATAAGGCATAAGGGGGCCGGAAGCCGGGCCGGAACCCGGACCGAGAACCGGAAGGAGCCGGCGCGTGAAGATCGGTCTGATCGGTACGGGGCGCATCGGGGCGTTCCACGCCGGGACGCTGAAGTCGCTGCCGGGCGTCGGGCGGGTCGTGGTCGCCGACGCCGACCCCGCGCGTGCCGGTGCCCTGGCGGACACGCTGGGCGTCGAATCCGCCGGCACGCCCGAACGGCTGTACGCGGACGGTCCGGACGGGGTGGTGATCACCGCGGCGACCAGCGCCCACGCCGAACTGATCCACCAGGCGCTGGACGCCGGTGTGCCGGTGTTCTGCGAGAAGCCGGTGGCGCTGGACGTGCCCGGCACGCTCGGCGTCGTGGAGCGCGTCCGGGCCGGCTCCGTACCCGTACAGATCGGTTTCCAGCGCCGGTTCGACCAGGGGTACCGAGCCGCCCGCGCGGCCCTGCGCGGCGGTGAACTCGGCTGGCTGCACACCCTGCGCGCCTGCACCAGTGACCGGACGCCGCCGCCCGCCGCCTTCCTGGCGACGTCCGGCGGGCTCTTCCACGACTGCGGCATCCACGACTTCGACATCCTGCGCTGGCTCACCGGTCGTGAGGTGGTCGGCGTGTACGCGCAGGGCGCCAACCGCGGCGCGCCGTACTTCTCCGAGGCCGGTGACGTGGACACCTGCGCGGCCCTGCTGCGGTTCGACGACGACACCCTGGCCACCGTCACCGCGACCCGCTACAACGGCGCGGGCCACGACGTCCGCCTGGAGGTCTGCGGCTCCAAGGGCGCCCGCTTCGTCGGCCTGGACGACCGTGCGCCGATGCCCAGCGCCCAGCCGGGTCTCTCGTGGCGGCAGGCCGCGCCGTACGCCACCTACATGGAGCGGTTCCACGACGCGTACGTCGCCGAGCTGACCGCCTTCACCGAGGTCGCGGCGGGCCGGGCGCAGAGCCCGTGCTCACCGGCCGAGGCGCTGGAAGCCCTGTACGTGGCGGAGGCGTGCGACCGTTCGCGCCGGACGGGTGAGCCGGTCACGATCGCCGACGTGCGCGGGTGAACCGTCGGCGCGTCCGGGTGGGCCTCCGGTGCGGGCGGGGAAACCCCCGGCGTACGTGGCTGGGCTGCTGACGTACGCGGCTGAGGGGCAGGCGGGCTGAGGGCCGGGTGGGCACGGGAGCCGTGCGGCGTGTCCGGAGCGTGCGGCGTGTCCGGAGCGTGCGGTGCGTCCGGAGCGTGCGGTGCGTCCGGAGCGTGCGGCGTCGCGGCCCGGTGTGCCGCGCGGTGGCGCGCCGTCCACTGCGCGAGGCTGCTCAGCGCGGCGACCGCGAGGGAGACGCCCAGACCGATGCCGGCGGCGTGGAGCGTATTGCCCGCCGCCATGCTGCCGAGGTAGCCCAGCCCCACCGAGTACGTGGCCCACACCGCCTCGGCGATCAGCGCGCCGAGTACGTACCGGCGCACCGGGTAGCGCACCACCCCGGACGCCAGCGCGCCGAGGATGCGCCCGCTGGGCAGGAAGCGGACCGCGACCACGAACGGCACGCCATGCCGCTGGATCCGCAGCGAGGCCCACTCCAGCGGGGCCCGCCACTTCGTACGGCGCAGCAGCCAGCTCCGTACGGGGCCGCCGAAGCGCCGTGCGGCCAGGTGCATCAGCAGGTCACCCAGTACCGCGCTGCCCGTGACGATCACCAGGACCAGCGCCAGGTGCAGACCTCCTTGGGACGCCAGGACCCCGGCGGTGACGAGCAGGGCGGAGTTGGGTACCAGCGGTGGCGCGGTGGTGAGCGCCAGCAGTCCGTACAGGGAGAGCAGGTGCACGGCTCTCGCCTCCTCGTTCCTCCCCCGAGCTCACATCTCCCAGGCTGACGCGCCGGGCGCCGGTCGGCAACGCGTACGACCGGGGTGGGCGGAAAGGGGAGCCGAGCGTGGCTCTATACCCCAGGGGGGTATAGAGTGGTGGTCATCGGAGGGCACCGGGAGTCCCGGGGTCCCGCACCCTCCGACGGGTGCGCACGACACCCGACACCCGGCACCCGGCACCCGGGCGACAACCAGCCACCACGAGGAGAATCGAGAATCCCATGACCGAGAACAGCTCCTGCTGCACCCCCGAGGGCTCCTGCCACTCCGGTTCCGCCGCCGAGGCCCAGGCGGGCGAGGTCCAGGCGAACGAGGTGACCACCACCTACAAGGTGAGCGGGATGACCTGCGGTCACTGCGAGGGGGCCGTCTCCTCCGAGATCTCGGAGATCCCCGGTGTCCGCTCGGTGAAGGCGGAGGCCACCACCGGGCTGGTGACCGTCGTCTCCGCCGCTCCGCTCGACGAGGAGGCCGTGCGCGCCGCCGTCGACGAGGCGGGGTACGAGCTGGCGGGCCAGGCGGCCTGAGCCGCCGGAAATCCCGAGCCTCCGGAAACACCGGAGTCACCGGAGTCACCGGAGAGGGAAGCTTCGGTTGTACGCCGCGCGAAGAACCTGTAGCGGCAGTCGACTTCCACAAAACTCTCACAAGTGACACAACACCCATACTCAAGGGCCTTGATCTCCAGATCGAGGCCCTTGACCACTTTCGCCCCCATATGGCAAGAGACGCAGATCACATTCATTCGAACGTAACCATCAAAGGGGGTCGTGAGTCTAACCGTGCGGTGCGGGTGCCCCGGCGGGCCCGTACCGCGACGGCCAGGCTGGTCTTGGGGGACCTCGCCCGGCTACCGCGTGGCCGGGGCGACGTGCCCGGGGAGCTTGAGCGGCCCTCCCGTACGTGCGCGTCCCGGCAGATCGCGGCAGGGCTCACCCAGACGCCCGGACGGATCCCGTGGGGGGAATCCGACCCGGGAGAAGGGAAGCGCCCCGCTCTCCGGACCCGTGGGGGGATCTGGAGGCGGGGCGCTTTCCGTATTCCGCTTTCCGCATTCCGTACGCAGCCGCGATTCCCTGCACGGCCACGCTTCCTCACGCAGCCGCGGTCGCGGTCGTACAGACGCCGGGCCGGCGGCTCAGCGCTCCTGGACCGGCACGAAGTCGCGCTCGACGACCCCGGTGTAGATCTGGCGCGGGCGGCCGATGCGGGAACCCGGCTCCTTGATCATCTCGTGCCACTGGGCGATCCAGCCGGGGAGCCGGCCGAGCGCGAAGAGCACGGTGAACATCTCGGTCGGGAAGCCCATGGCCCGGTAGATCAGGCCGGTGTAGAAGTCGACGTTCGGGTAGAGCTTGCGCTCGACGAAGTAGTCGTCGGAGAGCGCGTGCTCCTCCAGCCGCAGGGCGATGTCCAGCAGCTCGTCGGACTTGCCGAGCGCGGAGAGGACGTCGTGCGCCGCCGCCTTGATGATCTTCGCCCGGGGGTCGAAATTCTTGTAGACGCGGTGCCCGAAGCCCATGAGCTTCACGCCGTCTTCCTTGTTCTTCACCTTGCGGATGAAGGAGTCGACGTCGCCGCCGTCACGCTGGATGCCCTCCAGCATCTCCAGCACGGACTGGTTGGCACCGCCGTGCAGGGGACCCCACAGCGCGTTGATGCCGGCCGAGATCGAGGCGAACAGGTTCGCCTGCGAGGAGCCGACCAGGCGCACGGTGGAGGTCGAGCAGTTCTGCTCGTGGTCCGCGTGCAGGATCAGCAGCTTGTCCAGCGCGCTGACCACGACCGGGTCGAGCTCGTATTCGGCCGCGGGCACCGAGAAGGTCATCCGCAGGAAGTTCTCGACGTAACCGAGGTCGTTGCTCGGGTAGACGACCGGGTGGCCGACCGACTTCTTGTAGGCGTACGCCGCGATCGTCGGGAGCTTGGCCAGCAGCCGGATCGTGGAGATGTGGCGCTGGTGCTCGTCGAACGGGTTGTGGCTGTCCTGGTAGAACGTCGACAGCGCGCTGACCACGGAGGACAGCATCGCCATCGGGTGGGCGTCGCGCGGGAAGCCGTCGTAGAACCGCTTGACGTCCTCGTGCAGCAGGGTGTGGTAGGTGATGTCCTGCTTGAAGGCCGCCAACTGGTCGACGGTGGGCAGCTCACCGTTGATGAGCAGATACGCGGTCTCGACGAAGGTGCTGCGCTCCGCGAGCTGCTCGATCGGGTAGCCGCGGTAGCGGAGGATCCCGTTCTCACCGTCGAGATAGGTGATCGCGGATTTGTACGCGGCGGTGTTGCCGTAACCGGAATCCAGGGTCACCAGACCGGTCTGGGCGCGCAGCTTCGAGATGTCGAAGCCCTTGTCGCCGACACTGCTGTCGACGACCGGGTAGCTGTATTCGCCGTCCCCGTAACGCAGTACTACAGAGTTGTCGCTCACGTCATCCCTCACCGACGTTGTGCCTCTTCTTCGAGGTGCCCTGACTGCCTATACCTTCCCCCATTTGGCCCTTGCGTGTGCACTCGGGGTCGGCCATAGGGCCCTATGGCGGCACTCAGTGCCGCCGAAGTGCCCATCCTGCTCCCCTTCGCCCCGATTGGGGAAGTGCTGACACGAAGGGCTGACATCACATCGCAGGTTCCCCCGCACATCACATCGCACCCCCCAGCCGGTGATCGAGTGCGGTGCACCGCCGCCCGGCGGACACGGTGCGTACAGCCTGGCCCAGGGCTTTGCGGGAGCCGACCAGCACCACCAGTCGTTTTGCCCGGGTAACAGCCGTATAAAGCAGATTGCGCTGCAACATCATCCAGGCGCCGGTGGTGACCGGAATCACCACGGCCGGATACTCGCTGCCCTGGGACCTGTGGATGGTCACGGCGTAGGCGTGCGCCAGCTCGTCCAGCTCGTCGAAGTCGTACGGAACCTCCTCGTCCTCGTCCGTGAGCACCGTCAGCCGCTGCTCGTCCGGGTCGAGGGCGGTGACCACCCCGACCGTGCCGTTGAAGACGCCGTTGCGGCCCTTCTCGTAGTTGTTGCGGATCTGGGTGACCTTGTCGCCGACACGGAAGACCCGGCCGCCGAAGCGGCGCTCGGCCAGGCCGGGGCGGGGCGGGGTGACGGCCTCCTGGAGCAGCCCGTTCAGCGTGCCCGCGCCGGCCGGGCCGCGGTGCATGGGCGCCAGCACCTGGACGTCACGGCGCGGGTCCAGGCCGAACCTCGCCGGGATACGGCGGGCGGCCACGTCCACCGTGAGCCGCCCGGCCTCCTCGGTGTCCTCCTCGGGGAAGAGGAAGAAGTCCGGCAGCCCGGAAGTGATCGGCGGCACACCTGAGTTGATGCGGTGGGCGTTGGTGACGACCCCGGACTGCTGGGCCTGCCGGAAGATCCGGGTCAGCCGTACGGCGGGGACCGGGCCGCCCGGCGCGAGCAGGTCGCGCAGCACCTCGCCGGCTCCCACGGAGGGGAGCTGGTCCACGTCCCCCACCAGCAGGAGGTGGGCGCCGGGCGGCACGGCCTTGACGAGCTTGTTGGCGAGCAGCAGGTCCAGCATGGACGCCTCGTCGACCACCACCAGGTCGGCGTCCAGCGGCCGGTCCTTGTCGTAAGCCGCGTCGCCGCCCGGCTTGAGCTCCAGCAGCCGGTGGACGGTGGACGCCTCGGCCCCGGTCAGCTCCGAGAGGCGCTTGGCGGCCCGGCCCGTGGGCGCGGCGAGCACCACCTTCGCCTTCTTGGCGCGGGCCAGCTCCACCACGGAGCGCACGGTGAAGGACTTGCCGCAGCCCGGCCCGCCGGTGAGCACCGCGACCTTCTCGGTGAGCGCCAGCTTCACCGCCGCCTGCTGTTCGGGGGCCAGCTCGGCGCCCGTACGGTCCGCCAGCCACGCCAGCGCCTTGTCCCAGGCGACCGACCGGAAGGAGGGCAGCCGGTCCTCGTCCGTCCGCAGCAGCCGCTTGAGCTGGCTCGCCAGGGACAGCTCGGCACGGTGGAAGGGGACCAGATACACGGCGGTGACCGGGTCGCCGCCGTCCGCCGCCGGAACGGTCTCGCGGACCACCCCTTCCGGATCCTCCGCCAGCTCGGCCAGGCAGTCGATGACCAGGCCGGTGTCGACCTGGAGCAGCTTGACGGCGTCGGAGATCAACTGCTCCTGCGGCAGGAAGCAGTGGCCCTGGTCGGTGGACTGCGACAGGGCGTACTGCAGGCCCGCCTTGGCGCGGTCGGGGCTGTCGTGCGGGATGCCGACGGCCTGGGCGATGCGGTCGGCGGTCAGGAAGCCGATGCCCCACACGTCGGCGGCCAGCCGGTAGGGCTGGTTCTTCACGACGGAGATCGAGGCGTCGCCGTACTTCTTGTAGATGCGTACCGCGATGGAGGTCGAGACCCCGACGCCCTGGAGGAAGACCATGACCTCCTTGATGGCCTTCTGCTCCTCCCAGGCCGCGCCGATCATCTTCGTACGCTTGGGGCCGAGGCCGGGTACCTCGATCAGGCGCTCCGGCTGCTGCTCGATGATGTCCAGGGTGTCCGTGCCGAAGTGTTCGGTGATGCGGTCGGCGATCCTCGGGCCGATGCCCTTGATCAGGCCGGACCCGAGATAGCGGCGGATGCCCTGGATGGTGGCGGGCAGGACCGTGGTGTAGTTCTCGACCGTGAACTGCCGCCCGTACTGGGGATGGGAGCCCCAGCGGCCCTCCATGCGCAGCGACTCCCCCGGCTGCGCGCCGAGCAGCGATCCCACGACCGTGAGGAGTTCGCCCGCGCCACGGCCGGTGTCCACCCGGGCGACCGTGTAGCCGCTCTCCTCATTGGCATAGGTGATCCGCTCCAGAACCCCTTCGACCACGGCTGGTGTGAACATGAGCCGACGGTACCGCCAGGGTCCGACATCGCGCCGGGGCTGTGGACAGGCGGGAAACCGGGCTGTGGACAACTGCGGACGGAGCCGGGCCGGGCGGCCCGGGAAAGCTGCGAGGGGCCCGGTCCATCGACCGGGCCCCTCGGTCCCCCTCCAAATCAGCCCCCCCGAATCCCCCGGATTCCTCCCCCTTGGGGCCTGATGACATATACGACCCCTCCGGGCGGAGAACGGTTGCAGCAATTCGGTGAGTTATTTCTTCGTTACCTGTTGTGCAGGACGTGGGCGGCGAACCGCTCGATGGTTTCCTCCAGAACGTCGGTTCCGTCCCGTTCCCACAGTGCCGGGTTGAAGATCTCCACCTCAATGGGACCGGTGTAACCGGCCGCGTCGGTTCGCTCCCGGAACCAGCGCAGGTCCACCGACCCGTCCCCGAGCTGGCCACGCCCCAGCAGAACCCCTTCGGGCAGCGGGGTGACCCAATCCGCGAGCTGGAAGGCCGCGATCCGGCCCGTCGCCCCCGCGCGGGCGATCTGGGCGGCGACCGAGTCGTCCCACCACAGGTGATAGGTGTCCACCACCACACCCATACGGTCGGCGGGGAACCGCTCGGCGAGGTCCAGGGCCTGGGCGAGGGTGGAGACCACACAGCGGTCCGCCGCGTACATGGGGTGCAGCGGTTCGATCGCGGGCCGCACGCCCCGCTCGGCGGCGTAGGGAACCAGCTCGGCCAGCGCGTCCGCGACCCGTTCGCGCGCTCCGCGCAGGTCCTTCTCCCCGGGCGGCAGGCCCCCGCAGACCAGGACCAGCGTGCCGGTGCCCAGGGCCGCCGCCTCGTCGACGGCGGCCCGGTTGTTCTCCAGCGCCGCGGCCCGCCCCGCCGGGTCGGCGGCGGTCAGGAAGCCGCCCCGGCACAGGCTGGTGACGCTCAGTCCGGCGTCGCGTACGAGCCGGGCGGCGGCGGCCGTACCGTACTCCTGGACCGGCCCGCGCCACAGTCCCACGCCGCGCACGCCCGCCTTCGCGCAGCCCGTGACCAGTTCCGGCAGCGTCCACTGGCGGACGGTCTGCTGATTGACGCTCAGGCGGGCCAGGGCTGCCTCACGCGCGTACGTACCGGTCATGCCCCGGCTCCGTACACCGCGAGCAGCTTTCCCATACGGGCTCGGGCGAGGTCGGGGTCGGGGAACAGGCCGAGCCCGGCGGCGAGTTCGTACGCCCTCCTCAGGTGGGGCAGGGAACGCGCCGACTGGAGGCCGCCGACCATGGTGAAGTGCGACTGGTGACCGGCGAGCCACGCCAGGAGGACCACGCCGGTCTTGTAGTAGCGGGTCGGCGCCCGGAAGAGGTGCCGGGCGAGCGCCACGGTCGGGTCCAGCACCTGGTGGAAGCCGGCCGGGTCCCCGGCGTCCAGGCGGCGTACGGCCTCGGCCGCCAGGGGTGCGAGCGGGTCGAAGACGCCCAGCAGCGCGTGGCTGAAGCCGTGGGCGTCGCCCGCGATCAGCTCGGGGTAGTGGAGGTCGTCACCCGTGTAGCAGCGCACGCCTTCAGGGAGGCGGCGGCGGAGCCGGATCTCGCGCCCGGCGTCGAGGAGGGAGATCTTCACCCCGTCCACCTTGGCGCGGTGGCCGGTGATGATGCG
This sequence comes from Streptomyces sp. MST-110588, assembly GCF_022695595.1. Taxonomy (NCBI): domain Bacteria; kingdom Bacillati; phylum Actinomycetota; class Actinomycetes; order Kitasatosporales; family Streptomycetaceae; genus Streptomyces; species Streptomyces sp. MST-110588. The sequence continues at coordinate 5,361,633 of NZ_CP074380.1, read as the reverse complement.
CAGCAGTGTCCCGGTGGCCTCGTCCGGATCCGTACTGCCCCAATAGCCGTTCAGGGCCGGGTCGAACATGGGACCGAGCCAGTGCAGGATGACCGGGCGGGCGGCCTGCCGCAGCAGATGGCCGTAGACCTCCTGGTAGTCCTCCGGGCCGGTGGCGGTCGCGGCGAGCTGCCGGGAGGCCATGAGGACCGCCTGCGCGCCGGAGTCCTCCACGAGGGCGAGCTGTTCCTCATAGGCATCACGGACGTCGGCGAGCTTCAAGGGGACTCCGGGGGCGGGGAGTTGGTCCGTACCCACCCCGCAGGCCAGGCGCCCGCCGGCCGTCCGGGCCTCGGCGGCGGACCGGCGGATCAGCTCCGCCGCGGCCGGCCAGTCCAGGCCCGTGCCGCGCTGCGCGGTGTCCATGGCCTCGGCCACGCCCAGGCCGTGCGACCACAAGTGGCGGCGGAAGGCGAGGGTGGCATCCCAGTCGACGGCCGCCGGGCCCTCGGGGTGGTGTCGGCGAGCGGGTCGGCCACGACGTGGGCCGCGGCGAAGAAGGTACGGGAAGGGCCGGAGGGTTTCTCTGCGCCCTCGGGGCCGGCACCGGGGCGTACGTGACCGTATGTGTGGCCGTGGCCGCTCTCGTCGCCTCGGCCGTGGCCGTTTCCATAGCCCTGGCCGTTTCCATGGCTGTGGCCGTGGCCGTTTCCATGGCCGTGGCCGTTTCCATAGCCGTTCGGCGCGGTCACAGCACCGGCTCCGGTACGTCCAGCCGGCAGCCCCGGGCCGAGGACTCCAGGCCCAGTTCGGCGAGCTGGACGCCGCGCGCGCCGGCCAGCAGGTCCCAGCGCCAGGGCGCGTCCCGCAGAACGTGGCGCAGGAACAGCTCCCACTGGACCTTGAAGGCATTGCCGAACGTCTCGTTGTCGGGCACCTCCTGCCACTGCTCGCAAAAGCGCCCATCCGCTGGGACATCCGGGTCCCATACGGGCCTGGGGGTGGTGCCGCGGTGCTGGACGCGGCAGTGGCGCAGCCCGGCGACGGCCGAGCCTTCCGTACCGTCGACCTGGAACTCCAGCAGCTCCTCTCGGTGCACCCGCACCGTCCAGGAGGAGTTGATCTGTGCCACGATCCCGCCGTCCAGTTGGAAGATCCCGTAGGCCGCGTCGTCCGCCGTGGCGTCGTACGGCGTTCCGTGCTCGTCCCAGCGACGGGGAAGGTGCGTGGTGACATGCGCCTGCACGGTCCGTACGGGGCCGAACAGCTCGCGCAGGACGTACTCCCAGTGCGGGAACATGTCCATGGCGATGCCACCGCCGTCCTCGGCGCGGTAGTTCCACGAGGGGCGCTGCGCCTGCTGCCGGTCTCCTTCGAACACCCAGTAGCCGAACTCCCCCCGTACGGACAGGACGCGCCCGAAGAAGCCGTCGTCGGCCAGCCGCTTGAGCTTGCGCAGCCCGGGCAGGAAGAGCTTGTCCTGGACGACGCCGTTCTTGACGCCGGCCTCCCGCGCCAGCCGGGCCAGCGCGAGGGCGCCTTCCAGGCCGGCGGCGGTGGGTTTCTCGCAGTAGACGTGCTTCCCCGCGGCGATCGCCCGGCGTACGGCGCTCTCGCGGGCGGCGGTCACCTGGGCGTCGAAGTAGATGTCCACGCTGTCGTCACCGAGGACCGCGTCCAGGTCGGTGGTCCAGTGGTCCACCCCGTACCGTTCGGCCAGCGCCCGGAGCCTGGCCCCGGAGCGGCCGACGAGGACGGGTTCGGGCCGCGCCACCGTGCCGTCGCCGAGGTCCAGCCCGCCCTGTCCGCGCAGGGCGAGGATCGAACGGACCAGGTGCTGGCGGTGCCCCATGCGCCCGGTCACGCCGTTCATGGCGATGCGTACGGTCTGGCTCGACACTGCCCGGGGCCTCCCGCGTAGAGAGCGCGTATGTACGGAGCTCGCGTTGCGGCTTACGGAGCAAGCGTTGCGGCTCCCGGCGAAGCTAGCTCGCGCCGTGCCGGGCCGCCAAGAGGCGCGAGCGCGCGTCGGCACCCGGCGTCGAGTGATGGCGAATCGACGTCAGGCGGCGACGTCAAGCGAGGACGTCAACCCGCGCCAGACTTTTTCACCCTTGACCGAGTCAAGCATCTCGCTAAGCTTGACTCAGTCAACGTTAGGCGGAACAGGCGATGGCCGTCCAGGAAATCCGCAGGTTCAACCGCTTCTACACCAACCTCATCGGCGCACTCGATTACGGCCGCCACCTCTACACCCCGTACACCCTCACCGAGGCACGGCTGCTCTACGAACTCGCCCACAGCCGGCGGGTGGACGCCGCCGATCTCCGGGTCTCGCTGTCCCTGGACGCGGGTTACCTCAGCCGCCTCCTGACGAAGTTCGAGGAGCGCGAGCTGATCACTCGTAGCCGCTCGGACAAGGACAGCCGGCGCCGGTGCGTCATGCTCACCGAGCGCGGCAGACAGGCCGCGGACCTGCTGGAGGAGCGCTCACGCGAGTCGGCGGGCACGCTCTTGGACCGGGTTCCGGCACCGGACCGGCCGCGCCTGGTCGCGTCGATGGAAACCATACGGAAGCTGCTCGGGGACGGCGCGGGGCAGGCCGAGGCGAAACTGCGGCTGCGCTCACCCGAGCCCGGCGACCTCGGCTGGATGGTGCAGCGCAACGCCGCGCTCTACGCCGAGGAGTACGGCTTCGACCTCTCCTACGAAGCCCTGGTCGCGGAGATCGTCGCGGGGTACGTGCGCCATTACCACCCGCAGTGGGACCGGACGTGGATAGCCGAGCTGGACGGCGAACGGGTCGGCGCGGTCATGTGCGTACGGGAGACGGCCGACGACCAGGAGCCGCCCCATACCGCCCGGCTGCGGCTGCTCCTGGTCGAACCCGGCGCGCGCGGGCGCGGCATCGGGGGCGAGCTGGTGGCCGCGTGTGTCGATTTCGCCCGAACGGCCGGGTACCGCGAGATGGTGCTGTGGACGAACTCCGTCCTGCATGCAGCCCGTGTGCTCTATGAGCGTGCCGGTTTCGAACTGACGGCTGAGGAGCCGCACCACAGTTTCGGCCGGAAACTTGTCGGACAGGACTGGCGTCTGGTGCTGTGATGTCATGAGCGATGTGCGGTGTGCTTTTTCGACCCTCGGAGTACCCGGAATGCCGCCGGGGGAGGTGGCCCGGCTGGCGGCCCGCGCCGGCTTCGCCGGGGTGGAGCTGCGCGCCCACCCCGAGGAACCGGTCAGCCCGCGCATCGATGCGCGGCAACGGGCCGATGTGCGTGCGGAGTTCGCGCGGGCGGGGGTGGAGATCCTGGCCGTCGCCGGCTACGCGCGGGTCGCCGAGGCCCGTGACGAGCGGGGGGAGGAGGAACTGGCGGCGGAGCTGACCGATCTGGTGCTGCTCGCCGCCGAGCTGGAGGCTCCGTACGTACGGGTCTTCCCCGGGGGCGGCGACCGCCCGGCGGCCGAGGCGGACGCGGACGCCGCCAGGCACCTGGCCGCCGTGGCGCCGTACGCCGCGGAACGGGGCGTACGCGTCCTCCTGGAAACCCATGACTCGCATCCCACGGGCGCGGACGCCACCCGCGTCCTGGGCGCCGTGGGCCACAAGAACATCGGCGCGCTGTGGGACGTGCTGCACCCGTGGCGGGCCGGCGAGGCCCCGGCCGACACATATGCGGCGCTCGCCCCGTACCTCGGATACGTCCAGGTCAAGGACGTGGCCTCGGCGCAGGACACCACTCCCCTGCCACTCGGCGCCGGCACGCTGCCGCTGGAGGAGTGCCTGGCGCCGCTGCGGGAGGCGGGATGGGACGGCTGGCTCTGCTGGGAGTACGAGAAACGCTGGTATCCGCACGCCACGGACCTCCCGGCCCTGCTGGCCCCGGGCCTGGCCCACCTCTGGCAACTCCTGACGACAGGCGGGGCGGGCGGGACCAGCAGGTCCGCTCCGTGTGGCAGGACCGATGGAACGGGCGGACCCGGTGGGGCCGACCCCTTCCGTACGGGCTGAGCGCGGCCGGGTGCCCCGCTCCCCGGGCCGCTCAGACGGGCCCCGGTCGGCAGGACCGACCGAGGAGCCAGAAGGACCGGAAGGATCGAAAGGACTAGAAGAAGCGGAGGGAACAGAAGGAGCGGAAGGGGCAGAAGAAGCTGGACGAACCCGAAGGACTTAAGAACTCAAGGACTTGAGGCGCCGGACGGGCCGGGAAGGGCGGTCGAAACGGCGGGGTCGACCGGGACGGCCGACGTGGCGGCGTCGGCGGCGGGCGCCGTGGTGACGGAGGCCGTGGCGGCGGGGGCTGCGGTGAGGGGGGCCGTGGTGGCGGGTTCCGGGTCGCGTACGGGCCCGTCGCGCCGGCCGAGGCGGCCCGCCATGGAGATCAGGCCCACGCCGCCCACGAGCAGGGCGGCAGCCACCCACTGGGCCGCGTCGATGTGCTCGCCCAGGAACAGCGCGGCCGAGGTCATGCCGAAGACCGGGACCAGGAGGGAGAAGGGGGCCACGGTGGACGCGTCGTACGTACGCAGCAGGTGGTTCCAGATGCCGAAACCCAGGAGGGTAACGACCCAGCCGACGTAGAGCACCGCGCCCGCGCCGGACCAGTCGAGGGAGGCCAGGGCCGCCCGGTCGGCCGCCGGACCCTCGAAGAGAAGGGAGAGCAGCAGCAGCGGCAGTACGGGGACGGCGCTCACCCACACCATGAAGCTCACCGGGTCCGACGGTGCCGCCTTGCGGGTCAGGACGTTGGACACGCCCCACATCAGCGCCGCCGCGATGACCAGGGCGAAGGCGAGCACTGGTCCGGAGGTCCCCTGGGCCACGGCCGCGACCGCGATGCCGGACAGCGCCACGGCCATCCCCGCGATCCGTACCGGGCCGGGCCGTTCACCGAGTACCACCGCGGCGATGACCGCGGTGAAGACGGCCTGGACCTGGACGACCAGCGAGGAGAGCCCCGCCGGCATCCCCTGGTTCATGCCGAGGAAAAGGAGGCCGAACTTGGCAACGCCCAGCACCAGTCCGATCGCGATGACCCAGCGCCAGGCGACCGGCGGCCGGCCGACGAAGAAGACGGCGGGCAGTGCGGCCACCAGGAAGCGCAGCGCGCAGAAGAGCAGCGGCGGAAAGTGGCCGAGTCCGGTTTCGATGACAACGAAATTGAGTCCCCAGGAAGCCGCGACTGCCACGGCCAGGGCGATATGGACGGGTCGCATGTTTCTCAGGATCACCGGAGTGGATCGTGTAGCACCAGCGCGCGTTTCTTCATGGTTGGATGTAGCAACGCTCAACGTTCGAAGAGGGTAAGAGGGTGGCCCGCATGCTCGATCTGTCCCGGCTGCGGGCGCTGCACGCGGTGGCCGTGCACGGCTCGGTGGGCGCCGCCGCCGAGTCCCTCGGCTACACCCCCTCGGCGGTCTCCCAGCAGATAGCCAAACTGGAACGGGAAACCCGTACCACCCTGCTGGAACGCCGTGGCCGCGGTATCGCCTTGACCGACGCCGCCGAGGAACTCGCCGCCACCGCCCAGCAGTTGCTGAACCTGGTGGAGCAGGCGGAGACCGACCTGGAGGAGCGGCGCGGCCGTCCGGCCGGGCGGCTGATGATCGGCGCGTTCGCCTCCGCCGCCCGGGGCCTGCTGCCCGGCGCGCTCGCCGGCCTCGGCAGCCGGCACCCCTCCCTGGACACCCGGCTCCTGGAGATCGACCCGCATCTGTCCGTGGAGCTGGTCGCCCGCGGCGCCATCGACCTGGCCGTCACCCACGACTGGGACATCTCCTCCCTCCCCGCGCCCGCCGGCACCGAGCGGGCCGTCATCGGAGACGACCCGTCGACCCTCGTCGTCCCGGCCGGGCACCCCCTGGCCGTACGGACCGAGGTACGCCGCGAGGAACTGGGGGGCCACCGCTGGATATGCCAGCCGCCCGGCTCCGTGTGCCACGACTGGCTGGTGCACACCCTGCGCGCGGCCGGACACGAACCCGACCTGGCCTACCAGGTGGCCGAGTACCACACACAGGTGGCGCTGGTCGCGGCCGGCCTCGGTGTCGCACTGGTCCCCCGGCTCGGTACCGGCCCACTGCCGCAGGGAGCGGTGTCCGTGCCCCTACGACCGGCGCCGACACGACGGCTGTACGCGGTATGGCGCACCGGCGCGGCCCGCCGCCCGGCCATCACCGAGGCGGTCCGAGCTCTTCAGGACCAGTGGGCGACCGTACAGGCCCCGGTCGACCGCTGACATGACACGGTCAGGTACTCGGTACGAACGTGCCCAAGTACTCGGTACGGACGCGCCGCGGGCCACCGGCTCGTGTCACGCCCTTCACCCACGCACCATTTCCCGGTCACCGGGTTCGTACGGGAACCCGTCGGGCGCCCCGTCCGTCAAAGGTGCGTGCTGTCGGTGAGTCTTCGCAGAGCGGTGTCGGCCTCGCTGCTGGCTGCGTCGCTGACCACCCTCTCCGCCGCCTGCGACCGGCAGCACCCCGCCACCGGCGCACCCCCCTCCAACCGCGCCGGTGGCGGATGACCCGCTACCGGGCCGACCACGGCTCAGCCCTCCGCCGGGACCTGGGTCCGGCTCAGGACTTGGCGCGGTACGCCTCCTGGCTGCCCCCTGCCCCTGCCCCCTGCCCTCAACGCGGCGTCTGCGCGAACGGCAGCTCGACGCGGGTGCAGCAGCCCGCCGGGCAGGCGTATGCCCTGGTCGTGCCGATCGCTCACGGGCGTCGACTTCATGAGACGCGGTACGTCGACCGGGTGGCGGCCTGAAGGCGGGCGCAGGCGGCCCAAAGGGCAAGCGCAGGTAACTCAGTCGCGTTCGGTCCACCACGGCCGGGTGCCGTCCAGGCTGCGCAGGGCGTTGGTCGCGCAGTGCACTTCGCCGCCGACGGTGCCGAAGTGGTGGGCGTAGTCCCAGTCCTCCACCCAGGCGATCCGGGTGCCGGTCCGGCGCAGGGCCCGCTGCGTGGCCTGCTCGAAGTCGTCCGTGCCGCCTGCCTCGGGGGCGTGCTGACGTGGTGCCAGGTACACGCCGGTGCCGGTGCTGACGCCGTTGGCCGCGCCGGGCAGGTAGTTGGCCACCACGTCGTGGCGCGGGTATCCGGCGGGCAGGTCGAGCCTGGTGAACAGGGCGGGAACGCGTACGATGTCGCGCTCCGTCAGCCCGGCCCCCTCCCGCAGCGTGCGCAGGGCCTTGTCGATGCCCCGCCGGGCGATCTCGGTGCCATGGGTGAGGGAGGGCTTGCGCAGTGCTTCGGAGATGGTCGGTCCGGGGTCCTCGGTGTCCTTCGGGGCGACCCCCCGCACCAGCGGCCGGCTGCCCTGCCCCTGCTCGGCGAGGTCGGTGAGCAGTTTCCGGCCGAGTACGGGGTCGGCGACGACGGCCACCCAGCCGCGGGCGTTGTGCGCCGGGACGAAGGACAGGAACTCGTCGATGTGCCCGACCCCCAGCCAACCGGTGTCCAGGGCGATGGGCCGCTGGTAGCCCTGTGCGGCGAGCATGCGGGTGAAGGCGGGGTCCGGGGACTCCTTGCCGCCGGTCCCGCCGTAGACGATCCGCCCGACCGGGTAGCGGTGGCCACGCCAGGAATACGGCGGGAGGGTGCCGAAGTTCCCGGTGGAGCTGAAGGAGCCGTAGTACCGGCTGTCGTCGCTGCCGACGCGCCGGGGATCGTACTGCTGGAGCACTCCCGTACCGGGGCCGCGGAGCAGGGGGAAGGCGCTGCGCGAGGCGTCCCTGAGCGGGAAGGCGGGTGTCGCCGTGCCCGGCATCACATCCGCGGAACGCACCACGACACGGATGCGGTGCTCGCCGCCGCCCGGAGCGGGGATGGAGGCGTAGGCCATCTTGAACAGGTCCTGCATCCACACGTCCCCGCCCGTGGGGTAGTTGTACAGGGGTGCGCGCAGCCCGGCCCGGTCCAGGCCGCGGCGCAGGTCACGGCGGAACGCGGCCTCCCCGGGCCGTACGGGCGCGGGCTGCGCGGACGGGTCGTAGCGCTTGCCGCGCTCCACCTCCGCCGGCGCGGTGGTGTGGTCGGCCGTCATCACCCGCCGTAGGGGCATCAGGTCGTGCTCGGAGACCAGCGGTGCGACCTTGAGCCGTACCCGGTCCTCGGCGGTGTCGTGGCCGCGGCTGGTCCTCAGGACGATGTCGGCGAAGCCGTTCCACCGCTTCGGGTCGCGTACGAAGTCCCGGGCCTCGACGCCCAGCCGGGCACCGTGGCGCAGTTCCCGCGTGGTCAGCCGGTCGCCGGGCGACAGCGCGACCATACGGCCGTGCCGTTCGGCGAAGATCCGCACGTGGTACCGGGCGGCGGGGTCGGCCGCGACCGTGGCGGTGGTACCGGCCCGGACGTGCGGGACGGCGTTGATCTGTACGGGCGCGAGGTCGGCGAGGTCGGCCTTGCCGTTGACGACGGTGTCCGCGGCGTCGTGGCAGCCGGCGAGGCGGTCGTCGGGCAGCCGTGTGGCCCCGGGGCCCGCGGTGGCACAGCGCCGCTGGTCGTCGTCCACGTTGGGCAGCATCAGCGCGCCGCGGCTGCGCGTCCACCCGGCTTTCCCGGGGTCGTCGTCCGGGGTGAGGCGGCCGTCGCGGTTGGTGTCCGCCCGCAGTGCCGGTCCGGGCGGGGCCGCCTGCGCGGGGCCTGCCTGTGAGGTTCCGGCCGCGACCACGAGGAGGGCCGCTGCCCAGGCGCCTGCTCTCGCGGGGGCAGGACGGCGGCGCCCACGGCGGGGACGGCCTTCGCGGCGGCGGCCGGGGGCGGCGAAGGGCGGGGCGGGCGAGGCGAGCGGGGCAGGTGGAGCAGCGTCGTCGGGTGGAGCAGCGTCGTCGGTCATGTCCCCACTTTCCGCGAGGGGGAAACTGCCACACATCTGCCGGAAAGCAGACTTCCGACGAGGAACGGCGGCCGTCTCGTCCTCTCGCCCCCGCATGAGCGGAAGACCGCCGGCGACGACGCCGGACAGGTCGGGCCGCCACCGGCCACCGGCCACCGCCGGGCGGATCAGCCCGCGCCCAGCCAGACGTCCGGGCCGAAGGCGCCCTTGATGTCGGAGGCGAGGGAGGTGGGGTCCACCAGGAAGCCCAGCTCGTAGACGGTCGTCCTGTGGGGGGAGCGTACGCGCATCTGCACCGGGTGCTGGCCGTGGTGCGCGGTCAGGATGCGCTTGAGTTCCGCGACGGCCGACTCGGTGACCCGGTGGGCGGCGAAGGCGAGCTGCACGGGGAGCCGCCCGCCGCTCTCGGCCGCCGAGACGTCCAGCACCTGGAGTTCCTGCCCGTAGAGGTTGACCGCGCCGTCCCGCTCGTTGAGCCGGCCCTGGACGCAGACCACGCTGTCGGGGAGCAGCGCGTGCTGGACCAGGCCGTAGACGGCGGGGAAGTACAGGACCTCCATCTCGCCGTCGCGGTCGGCGAGGCCGGCGATGGCCCAGGCGTTGCCCTGCTTGGTCATCCGGCGGTCGACGCCGGTGAGGAGGCCGGACAGGCGTACGGTGCCCTGGGTGCGGCCGGAGGCGATCAGTTCGCTGATGGTGGTGTCGCGGTGGCGGGCCAGGATGTGTTCGGTGCCGTCCAGCGGGTGCGCCGAGACGTACATCCCCAGCATCTCCCGTTCGGTGGCCAGGAGCTGCTTGCGGGGCCACTCGCCCTCGCCGATGGGGAAGTCCAGGCCGAAGGCGGACTCCTGGGCGCTGTCCGTGCCGTCCAGGGCGGCGAAGAGGTTGTCCTGTCCGAAGGCGGCGGCCTTCTTCACGGGAATGATCGCGTCGATGGCCGCCTCGTGGGCGCCGGCCAGCCCTTTGCGGGTGTGCCCCAGGGAGTCGAACGCACCGGCTTTGATCAGGGAGTCCACGGCCCGTTTGTTCAGGGCGGTGATGTCGGCCTTGTCCAGGAAGTCGGAGAAGGAGGAGTACTTGCCCTTGGTCTTACGGGAGGTCACCAGGGCCTCGATGACGCCCTCCCCGACGTTGCGTACGGAGCGCAGACCGAACCGTACGTCGTCGCCGACGGCGGTGAAGTCGGCGACCGACTCGTTGATGTCCGGCGGCAGCACCTGCACCCCGGCCTTGCGGGCATCGGCCAGGTAGACGCCCGCCTTGTCCTTGTCATCACCCACCGAGGTGAGCAGCGCGGCCATGTACTCGGCCGGGAAGTTGGCCTTGAGGTAGGCGGTCCAGTAGGACACCAGCCCGTAGCCGGCGGTGTGCGATTTGTTGAAGGCGTAGCCGGAGAAGGGGAGCATGACGTCCCACAGCGCCTTGACGGACTCCTCGCTGTAGCCGTTGGCCCGCATGCCGCCGTGGAATTTCTCCCACTCGGCGGCCAGCACCTCGGGCTTCTTCTTGCCCATGGCCCGGCGCAGCAGGTCGGCGCCGCCCAGGGTGTAGCCGGCGAGCTGCCGGGCGATGGCCATGATCTGCTCCTGGTAGATGAGCAGGTGGAAGGTGTTGCCGAGGATCGGCTCCAGGGCGTCCTTCAGCTCGGGGTGGATCGGGGTGATCTCCTGGCGGCCGGTCTTGCGGTGGGCGTAGTTGGTGTGGGCGTTGGCCGCCATGGGGCCCGGCCGGTACAGGGCCAGGGCGGCGGCGATGTCCTCGAAGCGGGACGGCTCCATGAGTTTGAGCAGGGTGCGCATGCCGCCGCCGTCGAGCTGGAAGACCCCGAAGGTCTCGCCGCGGGCCAGGAGCTGGAAGGTGGCGGCGTCGTCCAGGGGGATCGACTGCGCGCCGGGCGCAGGGACGGTGTCGGTGGTGATGGTGGTGCCGCGGTTCTCCCGTACGTTCTCCAGGGCCTGGTCGATGACGCCCAGGTTCCGCAGGCCCAGGAAGTCCATCTTGACCAGGCCCATGTCCTCGCAGGACGGGTAGTCGAAGCCGGTGATCTTCACGCCGTCCTTGGCGCGCATGTGCAGCGGGATGCGGTCGGTGAGCCGGGTCTTGGAGAGGATGACCGCGGCGGCGTGCACCCCGGTGTTGCGGATCAGGCCCTCGACGCCCTTGGCGCCGTCCACCACCCGCTTGACGTCCGGCTCCGCCTCGTACAGCGCCCGGATCTCGCCGGCCTCGCCGTACCGGGGGTGCTCGGGGTCGAAGATGCCGCTGATCGGGATGGACTTGCCCATCACGTCGCCGGGCAGGGCCTTGGTGATCCGCTCGCCGTGGGCGAAGGGGTAGCCGAGCAGCCGGGAGGTGTCCTTGATCGCGTTCTTGGCCTTGAGCTTGCCGAAGGTGTTGACCATCGCGGTGTACTCGTCGCCGTACTTCTCCACCACGTAGCGCACCATCCGGTCCCGCCGGCGGTCGTCGAAGTCCAGGTCGACGTCGGGCGGGTTGATGCGCTCGGGGTTCAGGAACCTCTCGAAGAGCAGGCCGTGCTCCAGCGGGCACAGCTCGGTGATGCGGGTGGCGTACGCGACGATGGAACCGGTCGCCGATCCGCGCCCCGGACCCACGGGGATCCTGTTCTCCCGGGCGTAGCGGCAGATGTCGGCGACGACCAGGAAGTAGGAGGAGAAGCCCATCGGGCCGATGACCTTCATCTCCGTCTCGAACCGCTCCAGGACGTGTTCGGGGACCGGTGCGCCGTAGCGCATCTCCAGTCCCCGCAGCACCTCCTTGCGCAGCCAGCTCTCCTGGGTCTCGCCCTCGGGGACGTCCGGGTACTGCGGCATCTCGTCCTCGTGCGCGAAGACCTCTTCGTAGGACTCGACGCGCTCGGCGATCAGCAGCGTGTTGTCGCACGCCTGGGGCAGTTCGGCGAACAGTTCCCGCATCTGGGCGGCGGTCTTCAGGTAGTAGCCGGTGCCGTTGAACCGGAACCGGTTCGGGTCGTCCTTGTTCTTGCCCACGCCGATGCACAGGAGGTTGTCGTGCGCGTCGGCGTGTTCTTCCAGGACGTAGTGCGCGTCGTTGGTGGCCAGCAGCGGGATGTCCAGGTCCTTGGCCAGGCGCAGCAGGTCGCCGCGGACGTTGCGCTCCAGGTCCAGGCCGTGGTCCATCAGTTCCAGGAAGTAGCTGTCCTTCCCGAAGATGTCCTGGTAGGCCCCGGCGACCTCCCGCGCCTGGGGGTACTGGTTCAGGCGCAGCCGGGTCTGGACGGCTCCCGAGGGACAGCCGGTGGTCGCGATGATGCCCTGCGCGTGCTCGGAGATCAGCTCCATGTCCATGCGCGGCTTGCCGGCCGGGAACTGCCCGGTGTAACCGGCCTCGGTCGAGAGGTGGAACAGGTTCCGCAGGCCCTGGACGTTCTGCGCCCACATGGTCATGTGGGTGAACCGGCCGCCGCCGGAGACGTCCTTGGACCCCTCCCCGTCGTCCGCCATGGCCCGAACCCCGCCGGGCCCCCAGAACTCCTGCTTGCGGTGGCGGCGCGAGGACGGGGCGACGTACGCCTCGATCCCGATGACCGGCTTGACGTCGTCGAAGCCCTTGGCCACCTGCTGGAACTCATACGCCCCGAACATGTTGCCGTGGTCGGACATGGCGATGGCCGGCATGCCCTGGCGGGCGACCTCGGTGAACATCGGCTTCAGGCGCTGGGCGCCGTCGAGCATCGAGTACTCGGTGTGGTTGTGCAGATGGACGAAGCTGTCGCCGGACACCGGGCAGGCACCTCCGGGGGTCGCGGGAGGGGCCTCACCCTATGCCCCGGGAGCCCGGTGCCATGCCGTTACGGCCGAGCTGCCGCCACGTTCGGCGGACGGTCCCGCGCTGACCTCGCGCTATCGCGGGAAACGGCGGTGGGATGTGTTGACCGGGCGTCAACCGCGCGTGAGCACCGTAAGGAATCCACCGCGCCGACGGAGGGCGGGCCCTTGCGGGTCCCCCGACCGGCCCCGCCTGCGAGCATTGACCGGCTGTAGTTTTCGGGCTATCCGTGACTCCTTGGACGTTTCCTTCAATTCGCTGAGGATGCCCTCCGGAAGGAGCGCGGCATGCACTCCAGACGTACCGTCCTGACCACCGCCGCCGTCACGGCCGCCGCCGCTGCCACCGCCTGTGCCGGCGGCGCGGGCGCCACTCCCCGTCCCCGGGGCGCAGATGTCCCCTCCCCCGCGTCCCCCGCAGGCGCGGCTGCCGGGCGGGCCGCGTCCCGTGAGCGTCCGGAGGGCCTGGAGGGCCTGGAGGGCCTGCGGCGCCTCATCGCGCGGATGAGCCTGGAGGAGAAGGTCGGGCAGCTCTTCGTGATGCGGGTGTACGGGCACTCCGCCACCGCCCCCGACCCGGCGGACGTGGAGTCCAACCGCAAGGAGATCGGGGTCGCCAACGCCGCCGAGCTGGTCGCCACGTACCACGTCGGCGGCATCATCTACTTCGGCTGGGCCCACAACACCCGCGACCCGTACCAGATCGCCGAGCTGTCCAACGGCATCCAGGAGGCCGCCGCCGAGCAGCGCGTGCCCGTACCGGTACTGATCACCACCGACCAGGAACACGGCATAGTGGCCCGGGTCGGGGCGCCCGCCACGCTCCTGCCGGGGGCGATGGCGCTGGGCGCGGGCGGCTCCCGCGAGGACGCCCGCACGGCGGCGCGGATCTCGGGCGAGGAGCTGTACGCGATGGGCATCCGGCAGGACTACGCGCCGGTGGCCGACGTCAACGTCAACCCGGCCAACCCCGTCATCGGCGTACGGTCCTTCGGCGCCGATCCGCAGGCCGTGGCCCGCATGGTCACCGCCCAGGTCAAGGGCTACCAGGGCGCGGGCGTGGCGGCGACCGCCAAGCACTTCCCCGGGCACGGTGACACCGACACCGACAGCCATGTCGGCCTGCCCTACATCCACCACACCGCCGGGCAGTGGGAGCGACTGGACGCCCCGCCCTTCAAGGCGGCGGTCGCGGCCGGCATCGACACGGTCATGACCGCGCACATCGTCGTCCCGGCCTTCGACGCCTCCGAGGACCCCGCGACCCTCTCCCGGCCCATCCTCACCGGCATCCTGCGCGAGCGCCTGGGCTATGACGGGGTGGTGGTCACCGACTCGCTGGGCATGGAGGGCGTACGGGTGAAGTACGGCGACGACCGGGTGCCGGTACTCGCCCTCAAAGCCGGCGTCGACCAGCTCCTGAACCCGCCCAGCCTCTCCGTCGCCTACGGCGCCGTGCTCAAGGCGGTGCGCGGCGGCGAGCTGAGCGAGCGCGCGATCGACGAGAAGCTGCTGCGCGTCCTGCGGCTGAAGGAGCGGCGCGGGCTGTTCGAGGACCCGTACACCAGCCGGGAAGCGGTACGGCGCACGGTCGGCACCCGCGGGCACCTGGCCGCCGCCGACCGGATCGCGGACCGCACCACCACCCTCCTCGTCAACGAAGACCGGCTGCTGCCGCTCTCCCGGCGCCGGGAGCACCGGATCCTGGTGGCCGGCGCCGACCCGGCGTCCCCGTCCGGCACCGGTGGCCCGCCCACACAGGTCCTGGCCAAGGCCCTGACGTCGCTGGGCTTCGCGGCGACCGCGCTGTCCACCGGTACGGCACCGGACCGGGAGCGGATCGACCGGGCCGTGGCCGCCCTGGCCGAGCGGGACGCGGCGGTGGTCGCCACGTACAACGTCACGGCGGACTCCTCGCAGCGGGCGCTGGTCGGGGCACTGCTGGCCACCGGGAAGCCGGTGGTGCAGCTCGCGGTCCGCAACCCGTACGACATCGCGCAGTTGCCCGGGGTACGGGCGGCGCTGGCCGCGTACTCCTGGACGGATGTGGAACTGCGGGCCGCGGCCCGGGTGATCGCCGGGCAGCACGGTCCCCGGGGGAGGCTGCCGGTCCCGGTCATGCGCGCGGACGCGCCGGGCACGGTGCTCTTCCCGATCGGGCACGGGCTGTCCTACTGACGGGCTCCCTTACCGGCGCCCGCGCCTGCCCCGGCCGGTGCTGAGCCTCCGTACCAGCCTCCGTACCGGCTTCTCCGTATCGTCCGTACTGCGCGCCCCGTACGGATTGCGCAATGCGCCCTTTACGCCTGGCGTGCTCCCGTAGGGGCGGGTCACGCTGGGCGTGCGTGCTCGTACCGGCGGGCAGGGAGCGCTGGGGGGCAACGATGCGCAGGGTCAGGAGGCATGAGGGCAGGCGGCGCGCGAGAGCCGTGGCCACGGTCCTGGCGCTGTGCTGCGTGGTGGCGCTGACCCTCCTGACGCTGACGGCTTGCCGGCGTTCCGGGGGCGCGCCGGCCCCGAGCAGCAGCGGCGGTACGGCCACGCCCGGCACCGCCCCGGTCTTCCTGGCGCCCGGCACCTGCAGCACCCGTGGCCGCTCGGTCTTCCATGAAGTGTCCTGCCGCAGCGAGCGCGCCGTCGCCCGGGTGCTGGCGCGCTACGACGGCAGCCCCGCGCAGGGTCCGGGCTGCCCGGACCGTACGGACTTCGTGCTGCACATCAGCCCGTACCGGCCGGACCCACGCGTCAAGGGCGACTTCGCGGTGCCCCGCGGCTACGCCTGCATGCGTAATCTGCTGCCGCCGCACCCGGGCGACCCCGGCGGGGGCGGCGGCCCGCGCACGGTCGTCGGGGACTGCGTCTACACCTCCGGACGCGGGCAGGTGAAGGAGACGGCCTGCGACGGATCGGGAGAGCGCGCCCCGCAGTTCGAGGTGACGGCGACGGTCCGGACCCGGCCGGACTGCCCCTCCTCCACGGCCCTGTACGTACAGCTCGGCGGCGAGGCACCCGTGGGGTGCGCCCGCCGCCTCCAGCCGTGACCGTCCGAGGTGTTCGCCCTACGGCCCGGGGTCACCGGTCCCCGTACGGCCCTACGTACGGCCCTACGGGCGCAGCACCGGCATGCGCTGCGACTCCTCCCGCCCGTCCAGCTTCTTGTTGTACGGAGCCTGCGGCGCGATCTTCCGGCCCGGCGCGACCTCGACGCCCGCCCAGTCCAGGAGTTCGGCGGTCGCCTTGAGGCGGTCGGCCTCCTTCAGCTTGGCGATGTTCGAGCCGTGGTTGCCGCCCGGCACGGTGAAGACGTAGGAGTCCTCCGACCCCCGCCCCAGCCGGAAGTGCTCCGAGCTCCACGGGTCGTACTGCCCGTTGACGAACATCATGCGCTCGGCGTGGTGGCGCACCCACCGGTCGATGTCGCGCATCGCGTACCGGTCGAACTTCATGGGTATCTCACGCGGCACGAAGCTGCGCGAGTTGTTGATCCCCGGGTACCGCAGCAGGTCCTTCAGGTGCGGGTACTTGTAGCTCGGCTCACCGAGCTGGGTGCCGGCCTGGTAGTAGTACGGCACGTACTTCTCCAGCCCCTGATCGGTGTAGCTGTCGAAACCGCCGATCTCACCGATCCAGTTCCACAGCTCGTCGTTCGTGGCGTTCGCCTTGGGCACCTTCGCGCACGCCGTCTCAGCCGGCTGGTACTGCCAGAAGCCGAAGACCAGGTCGGTCACCAGGACCTCGTACGCCCGGTCCACGTTGCCGACGGTCTTGAAGGTCGCCTTCTCCTTCTTCGCCCACTCCTGGTAGCGGTGGACCATCTCCTTGCGGCGCAGCAGCGCCTGGCGCTCGACGGTGCGCAGGTCGGAGCGGCACTGCGCGGTGCCGACGGTCTTGAAGAACCGGTCGTACGCCGAGTCCTCGTCGTTGTTCACGTCGTTGGGCGCCACGTAGGCGACCGTGCCGTCCATGTCCTGGGGGAAGAAGCGGCGGTAGTACGTCGCCGTCATGCCGCCCTTGCTGCCGCCGGTGGCTATCCAGTTCCGGTCGTATATGCGGTGGAGCGCCTTGAAGAGGCGGTGCTGGTCGTTGGCGGCCTGCCGTATGTCCAGCTTCTTCCAGTCGGCGGGCGTCGGCCGGGACGGCGTGAAGAAACGATACTCCAGGGACACCTGGTTGCCGTCGATGATCTGCGTCGGCTCGCTGCGCCGCGGATCGGTGCTGACGTTGTAGCCGGAGGTGAAGAAGACCGTCGGCCGGTCCGTCGACTTGTGCAGCAGCGTCAGCCGCTGCTGGAAGGTGCCCTTGGACGGGTGCCGGTGGTCGATGGGCTGGGTGTAGTTCAGGACGAAGAAGCGGTAGCCCGGCACCGGCTTCTCTTCTATGAGCTTCATCCCCGGTATCGCCAGGATGCGGTCCTTGATGTCGACGGTCTTCTGCGGTACGGCGGCGGTGGCCGCCCCCGCCGAGCCCGTTCCCGTACCCACGGCGCCGACGAGCACCGCGAGCGACAGCAGGCATCTGGTGGCCTTGCGCATACACCCTCCCCTTGGGACGACAAAGGTCTGGGTGAACCTATCGGCGCGGCAACGCCGCCACCAGCCCCAATTTCCCCCCGGCGCACCGGTCCGGGGAGCTTGCCGCGCCGGCCGCGCCCCGGCCATCCCGTTCAGGGCGGCGCCCGCGCCGGTCAACTCCCGCCGCAAGAGAGGCAGTACGGTGCGCGAGGCAGGAGTGAGCGCGTCGCCCAGCCCCTTGCACCGGGTGCCCCGTACGGATTTCCGCCAGGCCGGATACGTCCTGGAACCGGGACGGGCAACCGGCCGTGGCCCCTTCCGGATTCATGCGGAGCGCGTCGATGTCCGAAGTGTCCATATCCGGCAGGAGCAGCAGGGCCCGGCTTCTTCCGATTGACCCCTCCGTCACGCGATCCACTCTTCATCGTTTCGCTTTTCACCACCATTACCCTTTTCGGGTCAATCACCCGACGCGCCAGTGACGTTCTTCCCGTCGGCGGGTACGGAGATTCACGCGCCCGGAAGAGCCGACAGGAAAGGGCGCGCAATCCACCAGGAAGGGACGGCTTTCATGCCCATACCGGTAAGACGTCTCCTGCAAGTGGCCACAGGTACCGTTCTGTTGGCCGCTTCCGCAGGCGTTCCGCACGCCACGGCCGCCTCGGCGCAGGGAGGTTCCGGCTTCTGCGGAGACACCATCGCCGCCTGGAAAGGCAGCGCCTACACCGGGAACCTGAAGCCGAAGGAAGGTTCCCTGATCAAGGTGAATATCGTGATCAACGACAAAGGGGACAAGGCGGAAATCCGCGTGTTCGCCGCCTCCTGGGGGGAAACGGGCGTCCGCCTCGACACCAGGTTCATCAACGAGGTGTCCGGAGAAAACAACGAGGCGAAATGGGAAATCAGCATGCCTACCTGCAACTCGAAGGGGCTGGTGGACAACGCGAGCGGCTACATGAAAGTCAAGAAATCCGGCAAGGAGTATCGAGGCAAAATGCACCGCGGCTATTGAGGAAGGCACGCATCCGCCTTTGACGCGGATGCGCTACGAGCCCGCCGCGAGGAGTCCTCAGGCCGCGACCGGCTCCTCCTCACCAGTGAAGGTGCGCCACAGTTCCGCGTACCGCCCGTCGCGGGCCAGGAGTTCGGCGTGACTGCCGTCCTCCACGACCCGGCCGTGGTCCAGCACCACCACCCGGTCCGCGCGCGCCGCCGTGGTCAGCCGATGGGCCACCACCAGCGTCGTACGGCGGCCGGCCAGCCGCTCGGTGGCGTGGTTGACGACGGACTCGGTGGCCAGGTCCAGGGCGGCGGTCGCCTCGTCCAGCAACAGCACGTCGGGGCCGATGAGTTCGGCACGGGCCAGGGCGAGCAACTGCCGCTGGCCGGCCGACAGGTTCCGGCCGCGCTCGGCGACCTCGTGGAGGTAGCCGCCGTCCAGGCCGGCGATCATCTCGTGTGCGCCGACGGCCCGCGCGGCGGCCTCGACCTGCGCGTCGGTGGCCTCCGGCCGGCCGTAGGCGATGGCGTCGCGGACCGTACCGGGGAAGAGGTAGGACTCCTGCGGCACCACGCCCAGGCGGTGCCGGTAGCCGGTCAGGTCCAGTTCGCGCAGGTCCACGCCGTCCACGCGGACGGTGCCAAAGGTCGGGTCGTAGAACCGGGCGACCAGTTTGACCAGGGTGGACTTGCCCGCGCCGGTCTGGCCGACGAAGGCGACGGTCTGGCCCGCGGGGATCGTCAGGTCGATGCCGGCCAGCGCCTCCACCTCCTCGCCGTCGGCGCCGCCGTAGCGGAAGTGGACGTTCTCGAAGGTGATCTCGCCCTTCAGCGAGCTGACCTCTCGGGGGCTTTCGGCCTGCGGGGTGCTGGTCGGCTCGCGCAGCAGCTCCTGGATACGGCCCAGGGAGACGGCGGCCTGCTGGTAGCCGTCGAAGACCTGCGAGAGCTGCTGTACGGGGGCGAAGAAGAGGTCGATGTACAGCAGGTAGGCGACCAGCGCGCCCGCGGTCAGGGTGCCGGCGCCGACCCGCCCCGCGCCCACGATCAGGACGAGCGCCGCCGCGACGGAGGAGAGCAACTGGACGAAGGGGAAGTAGACGGATATCAGGAACTGGCCGCGGACCCGGGCGTTCCGGTAGGCGGCACTGCCGGCGGCGAAACGCTCCGCCCCGCTGCGCTCGCGCCGGAACGCCTGCACAATGCGCAGTCCGGCCACGTTCTCCTGGAGGGCGCCGTTGACGACGCTGATGCGCTCGCGCGCCAGCTCGTACGCCTTCACGCTCTGCTTGCGGAAGAAATACGTGCCGATGACCAGCGGCGGGAGGGTGGCGAAGACGACCAGGGCCAGTTCCACATCGATGGCGACCAGCGCGATCAGAATGCCGAAGAAAGTGAGGACGGAGACGACGGCGGTGACCAGACCGGTCTGGAGGAAGGTGGACAGCGCGTCCACGTCCGTCGTCATCCGGGTCATGATCTTGCCGGTCAGCTCGCGCTCGTAGTAGTCCAGTCCCAGCCGCTGGAGCTGCGCGAAGATCTTGACGCGCAGGGAGTAGAGCACCCGCTCACCGGTCCGGCCCGTGACACGGTTGGAGCCGATCTGCGCCACCCACTGGACGAGCACCACGGCCAGCGCCACTGCCGCGGCCGTCCAGACGCCGGCCAGCGCGGCACGCCGTACGCCGTCGTCGATGCCCTGCCGGATCAGGACCGGCACCAGGAGTCCGGCGACCGCGTCCACGGCGACCAGGGCCAGGGCCAGCAGCAGCGGGCCGCCGAAGCCGCGCAGCAGCCGCCGCAGTCCGTATGAGCGCTCGGGGCGCGCGGCCCGTTCCTCGTCGATGTCGGGGGTGTCGGTCGCGGGCGGCAGCGCGGCCACCTGGGCCAGGAGTTCGGGGGTGGCTCCCTGGGCCGCTGCCGGGTCGTACGCCGTCGCAGCGCTCCTGCCGCCACCGGGTACGGGCTCCTTGTCCCCGGCGGGGCGCGCCCACAGGCTGGGGGTGATGCCGTTGACAGTGCTCTCGGGCGCGGTGGCCGGGGCGGAGGCGGAAGCCGGTGAGGAAACGGAGGCCGGGGTGGGCAGCTTGTCCGCGAGGGCGCCGGCCGG
The DNA here is from genome assembly GCF_022695595.1 of Streptomyces sp. MST-110588. NCBI lineage: Bacteria > Bacillati > Actinomycetota > Actinomycetes > Kitasatosporales > Streptomycetaceae > Streptomyces > Streptomyces sp. MST-110588. The sequence continues at coordinate 5,341,386 of NZ_CP074380.1, read as the reverse complement.
GTCCCGCCGGACGCCGCCCAGCTCCTCGGGGTCGGTCAGCAGCCTGCGGTACAGCTCGCAGCGCTCCTCCAGCTCCTCGCGCGTACCGATGTCGACCAGCCGGCCGCCGTCCAGTACGGCGACCCGGTCGGCGAGCGCGAGCGTGGAGGCGCGGTGGGCGATGAGCAGCGTCGTACGGCCCGCCATCACCCCGCGCAGCGCCTCGTGGATCTCGTGCTCGACCCGGGCGTCGACGGCCGAGGTGGCGTCGTCCAGGATCAGGACGCGCGGGTCGGTGAGGATCGCGCGGGCCAGGGCGATGCGCTGGCGCTGGCCTCCGGAGAGGGTCAGGCCCTGCTCGCCGACCTTGGTGTCGTAGCCGTCGGGCAGTTCGCGGATGAAGCCGTCGGCCTGGGCGGCGCGCGCCGCGGCGTACACCTGCTCGTCGGTCGCCTCCGGGACCCCGTACGCGATGTTGTCCCGTATGGAGTCCGAGAAGAGGAAGCTGGATTCCGGTACGAGGCCGATGGCCGCGCGCAGGGAGTGCAGCGTCAGGTCGCGTACGTCGTGGCCGCCGACCAGGACCCGGCCGGCCGAGACGTCGTAGAAGCGCGGCAGCAGCAGCGAGACGGTGGACTTGCCGCTGCCGGAGGTGCCGACGACGGCGACGGTCTCGCCGGGCTCGATGCGCAGCGAGAAGTCCTGGAGTACGGGGTGGGCGGGGGCCGGGGGCGTCCGCTCCTGGTCCGGGGCCGCGTCCTCCTTGCCGTCCGAGGCCGGCTGCGACTGCGATGGCGATGGCGCGTACCCGAAGGTGACACGGTCGAACTCCACGGCCGCGGGGTCCGAGGCGGGAAGCTCCCGCGCGTCCGCCCGCTCCTCGATCACCGGCTCGGTGTCGATCAGTTCAAGGACCCGCTCCACACCGGCGCGGGCCTGCTGCCCCACGGTCAGCATCATCGCCAGCATCCGCACCGGCCCGACGAGCTGCGCGAGATAGGTGGAGAAGGCGACGAAGGTGCCGAGCGTGACCTGGCCGCGGGTGGCCATCCAGCCGCCGAGCGCGAGCATCGCCACCTGGCCGAGCGCGGGGACGGCCTGGAGCGCCGGAGTGTAGCGGGAGTTGAGCCGTACGGTACGCAGCCGGCCGGCGAACAGCCGCCGGCTCACCTCGCGCAGCTTGCGCCGCTCCTGCTCCTCCTGCCCGAAGCCCTTGACGACCCGGACGCCGGAGACGGCGCCGTCCACCACGCCCGCGACCGCCGCGGCCTGTCCCTGCGCGTACCAGGTCGCGGGGAAGAGGCGGGTGCGGCTGCGCCGGGCGATGAACCACAGGGCCGGGGCGACGGCGAGCGCGATGAGGGTCAGCAGCGGCGAGAGGACCGCCATGACGACCAGCGAGATCACGAAGAGCAGCACGTTCCCGACCATCATCGGGAGCATGAAAAGGAGGCTCTGGATGAGCTGGAGGTCACTGGTGGCACGGCCGACGACCTGGCCGGTGTTCAGCTCGTCCTGCCGTGCGCCGTCCAGCCGGGATATCGACCGGAACATGCGGACGCGCAGGTCGTGCTGGACGTCCAGGGCGAGCCGCCCGCCGTAGTAGCGGCGGATGTAGGTGAGCGCGTAGACGACGAGGGCGGCGACGATCAGCAGCGTCGCCCAGGGCGCGAGCGGCCGGTCGTGCGCGACGATCACATCGTCGATGATCAGCTTCGGTACGAGCGGGACCAGCGCGGTGACGGCCATGCCGGCGAGCGAGGAGCCGAGCGCGAGCAGCACGTCCTTCTTGTACTGCCAGCAGTAGCGCGTCAGCCGCCGCGCCCAGCCCGGTCCCGCCGTGTCCGTCCCCGTCACCCGATGCCTCCCGTCACTCGGCCGTCATCCGGCCGTCCCGCGGCCTTGTCCGTGGTCCGGAAGGGACCAACGCCGTGGCGTGCGGATTTCATCCCGCCGCGGCAACGGGGGCGGCCGGCGGCGTCCGGCCTTCCCAGGGCGGGCGCCGGATCACCTTGGGAGACGGACGGTGAGCCGGTACAGCCGGGTGATCTGGCGGGCGCTCTCGTTGTCGTCGCTGACCAGCAGCAGCCGCAGCCGGCCGCCGGGGGCGCGGCCGGTGACGGCCAGCCCCTCGATGTTGTCCAGCAGCGGGTTCTTCTGCGGCTGGTGGGCGGGGGCGCCCAGGGAGGGGCAGTCCCCGAGGTCGGCGAGCAGCTTCTTGTGTACGGGACGGACGTGGTGGGTGCGGTGGGTGTGAGGGATGTGGCCGGCATGGCGTACGGGGCGCGTGCCAGGGCCGTCGCCGTCCGGTCCGGGCAGCCGCTCGACGCCGCTGACGTCGCTCGCACCACGGGTGTCGGCGAGGTGGAGGCGGACGGTGTTGCCCACGCCCGCCGTGAAGCCGCGCTCCAGGACGAGCAGCCGGCCGGGCCCGACGGAGGCGATCTCGGCGACGCCCAGGCCCGGGTCCACGGGGTAGGCGTACTGCCGCGCGAGGCGGAAGCCGCCCTCGGAGCCCTTGGTGTGGGCGGGACCCACCCGCTGCCAGGTCTGGAACCGCAGGAGCGGGCGGCCCGCCGCGTCGGTGCCGTCGCCGCTCAGCGGCCCCTCCATCGAAGCGGTCAGCGTACGGCCGCCGCCTCCGAGAGTCAGGCCCTCGAAGGTCTGGTTGGCCCGCGCCCGGCCGGCCGGGGCGACCTTCAGGGCGTCCGGTACGGGAAGCCGTCCCATGAGGGTGCCGTCCCGCCCGTACCGCCGTACAGAAGGCTCGGTCTCGGAGGTGACCAGGTAGCGGCCGGTGGGTTCGACGGCCAGGCCCTCGGAATCCAGGGGCGCGCCGTTCTCGTCGGCGAGCGGCCGGGCGCGTACGGGGCGGTGGGAGACCCGGTCCAGGCCGAGGAGCGCGGAGCGGTCGGACAGGGCGGCGATCGTGCCGTCGGTGTCGGCCGCGAGGGCGGAGAGGTTGCCGACGTAGGTTCCCCGGTAGGTGGTCTTGTCCAGGGCGTCGGAGTAGCCGTCGGCGGAGACGTACGGGGAGCAGGCGCGGGTCTGGGCGGCGCGGGGCGGCGCCGCATGGGCTCCGGGGGCCGGTGCCGCACTCGCGGTGAGTGTGCTCGCGGTGAGTGCGCTCGCGGTGAGTGTGCTCGCGGTGACGGCGAGCGCGGTGAGTACGGCGAGGGCGCCGGCGACCGGCCGTCTGCCGGACGTACCCGCCATGCCGGACGTATTGCGCGCCGTACCCGCGTCCGTACCCGTACCCATACCCATGAGGCTCTCCCGATCGTCGTCCCGGTGCGGCCCCGGGGCGGTTCCTGCCGGCCCGCCCCGACGACGGCCGCGCTCAGCCGCCCGCCGCGAGCACCTTCCGTACGACCGTGCCCGCCGCGTCGCCGCCGTGACCACCCTGCTGCACCACGGCAGCCGCCGCGGTGTCCCCGCGGTAACCGAGGAACCAACTGTCGGAGTTGCCTTGCCCGTCGGCCTCGGCCGAGCCGGTCTTCGCCCCGATGTCCCCGCCGAGCCCGGCCATCGCCTGCCGCGCCGTCCCGCTGACCGCCGTCTGCCGCATCATGGCCCGCAGTTGCCCCGCCACCGCGGGCGGCAGTGCCCGCCGGGCCCGCGCCAGCGGCCGGTCGTCCAGGTCCTTCGGCACCAGGACGGGCTGGGCGAAGGAGCCGGACCGCGCGGTGGCCGCGACCGAGGCCATGTTCAGCGGGCTCGCCTGGACGCGGCCCTGCCCGATCAGCTCGGCGGCGGCCTCGGTGCCCTGCTCCGGCGGCACGCTGCCGTCGAAGGTCGGCACGCCGGCCTTCCAGTCCAGGCCGAGGCCGAAGACCTCACGGGCCTCCTTGGCCAGGTCATCGGGGCCGGCCTTGGCGGCGAGGCCGATGAAGGCCGTGTTGCAGGACCGGGCGAAGCTGTCGGCGAAGGTGCCGTCCTTGATGGCGAAGTACCCCTGGTTGTGGAACTGCCGGCCGCCCCCGTCGGCGTACTTGGGGCAGTCCACCCGTCCGCCCGCCGATGTCAGGCCCTTCTCCATGAGCATCGCCGCCGAGACGACCTTCATCGTGGAGCCCGGCGCCAGCCTGCCTTCGAACGCCGCGTTGAACGCGTCCGTGCGGTGGTTGGCGAACGCCAGGATCTCCCCGGTACTCGGCTTGACCACGGCCACCGACGCCTGCCCGAAGTCCCGCACCGCGGCCTCGGCCGCCCGCTGGAGCCGCTCGTCCAGGGTCGTACGGAGCGTGCCGGTGCGGCCCTTGACGACCGTGCGCAGCGTCCGTCCCGGGCCGCCGCCCGGGTTCCGTACGCGGACCTCGATGCCCGGGACGCCGCCGGCCGTCCTGCCGTAGCTCTCGCGCAGGGCGGGCAGCACCCCGCTCAGCGAGGGGTGACCGGCGGCGGTCAGCTCGGTGCCGTCGCGGTCCACCACCCGGACCGGGGGCGCCTTCTCCTCGCTGGTCTCCAGGCTCTCGCCGCGGCGCAGCCCGGGGTGGACCACCGACGGCTGCCAGTCGACGAGCGGCTTGCCCGTGGTCTTCCCGCGGACGACGCGCAGCGCGGACTCGTACTTCCAGGTGACCGTGTTCCCGGCCTTGCCGGTCTTACCGGCCTTACCAGACTTGTCGGCCTTGTCAGCTTTTCCGGCCTTCTTGGCATCCTTGCCCTTGGCGTCCCCGGAATCCGCCGACGTCATCCGCGCGGTGACGGTGAAGGGGACCTTCGCGCCCGAATTCTTCCCGGGGCGGAAGCTCACCTGGGTGACCAGCGCGTCCTCGCGGTAGCCGGTGAGCGCCTGGCGTGCCCCCTCCGCGTTGTCCGTGAGGACCGCAGCGGCGTCCACGTCGCCCTTCGCCCAGGCCGTCAGGAATGCCTGCGCGGTCTCGCGCACTTCCTTGTCGGTCGGCGGGTCGGTCTCCGTGGCGGCGGTCGTCGCGGAACCCGTACCGTCCGCGAACAACGCCTCGTAGACGTTGTAGCAGCCGACACCGGCCGCTCCCACGACCACGGCGACGACCCCGCCGACCACGGCCTTCTTACCTGTCCGCACCATGTCCTCCCCGGGTCACGGCAGTCACCGCGGTCAACGGCGACACCCCATGCGCAGGAAAGGACTTTAAGGGACGCAGGCGATCACTTCCGTCCCGATGAGAGAACGGAACGGTCACTATTGGCACAGACCAGTCGGCGGGGCAATGCGCGTCAGCGCCCCTTATCGCTCCTTGTCCTTGTCTTTCACTCCTTGCCGGAGTTGCCGGACAGCTTCTGGACCGTCAGTTCGGCGAGTCCCGGACGCCCGGACGCCTTCGCCCCCGTGCCCGCGTCCGCGCCCGTGCGCACCGTGACGCGTACGTAGCGCGCCTCGCTCCGGCCGCTGTACCCGGTCCCGTACCAGTGCCTCCCGTCCGTGGAGATCTGCGTGACGTACGAGGCGGGCGGGGTGCCGTTCCAGTGCGGGGTGATCTGCCCGATGCGCCGGGTGGCGCCGAGATCGACCGTGAGACTGTCCTGGGCACCGGCCGGCACCCAGGCGGTGGCGTTGTTGCCGTCCACCGCCGCCTCCGCGTACAGCCCCGGCTCCTCCGAGCTGGCGCGTGCCGTGCCGCAGCGGGCCGCGTTGTCCGTGGCCGTCAGGTCCGGCCGGCGGGTCTTGAGGACCGCGGGCGCGTTCCGGCTGACCACCCGCTCGCCCTCCGGCGACTCGATCCGCATCGGCGCGCCCGAGGTCAGCCGCACGGTGGTGCTGTGCGCGCCGATCGCGACGTCGTACGTACGCCCCTGCCAGCGCAGCCCGCGCAGTGTGACGCCCTTGGCGAGCTGCGGCGGCAGCATCGGGTCCAGCCGCACCCGGTCCTCGCGCATCCGCAGCCCCGTCAGGCCGTGGGTGAAGGTCTGGAGGAAGCCGCCCTTGCCGGTGAGGAAGTCCTGCGCGGGCGAGCCGGCGTGCGGGTCCTCGGCGCCTGCCTTGTCCCCGCGGGCCTCCGAGAACTGATCGAACGGCCCGCGGACGAACGGCCTGATGGACCGCATCAGATACGTGTACGTGGAGCAGCCGTCCTCGCCGATCCCGGCGGCGTCGATGGCGTGCACCGAGTCCGTCATGGCCGGGCCGTCCGGGTCGGTGCGCGCCGCGTACCGGTCCAAGGTGGCCGCCGCCTGTTCCCGCGTCATCGGCCACTCCAGCGGGTACATCAGCAGGACCGTGTCAGCCTGCTTGATCACGGTGCCCTTGTACCCGGCGTACTGCTCGAAGACCTTCTGCTTGGCGTCGTAGGGGATGCGCAGCTTGCCCGCGACGGTGTTCCAGGCGGCGGGGGCCCGCTCGCCCAGGACGGCGGCGACGCGGGAGGCGGTGCGCAGCGCCGTGGCGGCGCCGGCGTTGGTGAACACGCCGTCGTCCACACCGTTGCTGTACTCGTCCGGCCCGGCCACGTTCTTTATGGAGTAGCTGCCGTCGGCGTTACGGGTGGCCCGCGAGGCCCAGAACTCGGCGATGCCCTTGATGACGGGCCAGCCGCGCTCGCGCAGCCAGCGGGTGTCCTTGGTGGCGAGGTAGTACTGCCAGGTGGCGAGCGAGATGTCGCCCATGAGGTGGTTCTGGGTGCGGCAGTGCGGCGGGTCCCAGCTGTGGCACTCGCTGTCCAGGTCGCCCTTGCCGCCGCTGGTCCAGGCGTAGAACAGGCCGTCGTAGCCGAGCTTTCGGGCGTTGGCGCGGGCCCCGGCGCGTGTCTTGTAGCGGTACTCCACGACGGACCTGGCGAGTTCCGGGTGCATGGCCAGCAGCCCCGGGTACATCCAGGTCTCGGCGTCCCAGAAGATCTCGCCCGCGTAGTTGTCGCTGGTCAGCCCGGTCGGGCCGATGCTGTCGCGGCTGCCGGCGCGGGTGCTGGAGAGCAGCCCGTACTGGGCGGAGCGCACCCACGCCTGGAGGTCACGCCGCCCGGGGACCTCGATGCCGGAGCGCCACAGCGCCTCCCAGGCCGCCGCGTGGTCCTTGAACAGGGCCCGCCAGCCCCGGTCGGCCGCCTGCCGGGAGGCGGCACCGGCGGCGGCGCGCGGGGAGCGGGAGGTCAGGGCGGTGTCCACGCCGACGTACTTGGTCAGTTCGTACGTCCGGCCCGCGCGCACCGGGAAGGTCACCGCCTGGCGGTTGCCGAGGTCTTTGGCCGCGGTGGCCGGCCTGCTCCTGGCCGGACGGACTCCGGAGCCGGGGACGAGGGTGGAGGCCACCGCGCCGTCGGTTCCGGTGCCGTCGGTGCGGAAGGTGACGTCCATGGACCGGCGGCCGTGTCCGCCGGCTCCGAGTGCCGGCCGGGCGCCGCCGCCGGTCTGCTTCATCCGGCGCGCGCCACGCCCGTCGATGAGGTCGGTGACGGTCGCCTCGCCGCCCCAGTGCGGTGTCATCCGCAGCCGTACGGCGCCGGTGTGCGCCCGGTTGCGGTCGGCGAAGACCTCGTAGACCAGGTCGGTGGCGCGGCCGTCGGCGGCGGTCCAGGTCAGTGAGGTACGGACCAGGCCGCAGCGCAGGAAGAGGCTCTGGCGGTAGTGGGAGACGCGGCCCGGGGCGGTCGCGGAGGAGAAGGTCTCGGGACGGGCGTCCGTACGGCCGTCCTCACGGGAGTCCTGGCCGGTCCCCGTAAGGGCCCGCCCCGCGGTGACGTCCAGGCCGGTCCAGGTCGGGATCGCGGCGACGGCCTGCCGCCCCTTGAGGTTCTGCGGCCCGCGCGCGTACAGGCCGGAGACGAAGGAGCCGTCGTAGCGCGGGGTCTTCAGCGGCCAGCCGGTCTGCTGGCCCGGGGCGGCGTATCCGGTGCCGTTGGGGGGCACACGCTGGCCGAGATAGCCGTTGCCGACAAAAGCGTGGTGGTTGTCCTTGGGGTCGATCCGGGTGGCGGTCGGCACCCAGCCGTCGCCCTGGCCGCCCCGTTCACAGGGCGGGTGGCGGTCGAGGGACGCCTGGCGGTCGAGGGACGCCTGCCGGTCCAGGGACGCCTGGCGGTCGGGGGTGGCTGCCGGTCGGGGGTGGGGCGGAGGGCGCCATCGCGAGGAGGGATCCCGCAAGAAGCGGGGCGAGGAGCCGGGCCGAGTGGTGCATCGTCCTCCGTCGTCCGTCGGTCGGGCGTGGCACGCGCCGGCCGCACGCTCGCCGCGTGACGCACATCTCATCACAAGATCACGGCCCTGGAATCACAAGGGCCACCAGAGATCCCAGTGACCCTAAAACGACTCAGCCGTCACACGGAACCCTTCGTACGGACTCTCCCTGATTGGCCAACAGCCTCCCGCATGCGGCACACTTTTAGACTGACCAGTCAGATCAAAGGAGGGGTCGTGGACACCACCCGTCAGGGGGCCGCGGTCAACGCCAGGGGAATCGGAGTCGAGGGCCCACGCGGCTGGGCCTTCAAGGACATCCACTTCACCGCCGAGCCCGGATCGCTCATCGCCGTCGAGGGCCCCTCGGGCTCCGGCCGCACCTGTCTCCTCCTGGCGCTCACCGGCCGCATGCGGCTCACCGAGGGCCAGGCCACGGTCGCCGGCTTCCCGCTGCCCAAGCGCATGGGTACGGTGCGCAGCCTCACGGCCATCGCCCACGTCCCCGGCGTCGCGGACCTCGAACCGGCCCTGACCGTCGGCGAACACCTGGAGGAGCAGGCACTGCTCAAGCAGCGCCTGTCCGGCTCCGTGAGTGCCTTCTTCCCCTGGGGCCGCCGCTACAAGGAGGCGACCCGCGCCCGGGTCGAGGCCGTACTGCGGACCGTCGGGCTCGACCCCGCCACCCTGCCCAAGGGCACGCGTACGGCCGTACGGGACCTGGAACGCATCGAAGCGCTGCGGCTGTCGATCGCCCTGGCGGTCATGCACGGCCCGCGGCTGCTGGCCATCGACGACGTCGACCTCAAGCTGTCCCCCGACGAGCGGGACCAGGCATGGCAGTTGCTGCGGAACATCGCGCGGAACGGCACGACCGTGCTCGCGGCGGCCTCCGCGGCCCCGCGCGACGCCCTCGTGGTCTCCACCGCCCCGGCGACCGCCGCCGCCCCCGCCCTCGCCGCTTCCTCAGCCGCTTCCTCCCCCTCTGTTCCCTCCACCCCCTCGTCCGCCTCTCACCAGGAAGGAGCCGCGCATGCGTTCGCCGAAACTCGCAGCGCTTGAGCTCAAGCGTTTCGGCAGGGGCAAGCTCCCCCGGCTCGGCATCATCGCCCTGACGGTGATCCCCCTGCTGTACGGCGCGCTGTACCTCTGCTCCTTCTGGGACCCCTACAGCCGCCTGGACAAGATCCCGGTTGCGATCGTCAACGAGGACAAGGGCGCCACGGTCGCCGGCAAGAAGCTGGACGTGGGCGACGAACTGGCCGGGAACCTCAAGGACAGCAAGTACTTCTCCTGGGAAGAGGTCAGCGCGGACGACGCCGCCAAGGGCCTTGAGAACGGTACGTACTACCTCACCCTGACCGTCCCGAAGGACTTCAGCGAGCGCATCGGCTCCAGTGCCGGCGACTCCCCGGAAACGGGCGCGCTCAAGGTCCGTACGAACGACGCCAACAACTACATCGTCGGCTCGATCTCCAAGTCCGTCTTCTCCGAACTGCGCGCCAAGACCTCGGCGAAGGCCTCCCGCGGCTTCCTCGACAAGATCTTCGTGTCCTTCTCGGACCTGCACGACAAGACGGCGGAAGCAGCGGACGGGGCGACGAAGGTCGACAAGGGCCTGGGCACCGCCAAGGACGGTTCGAAGAAGCTCTCCGACGGCCTGGGCACCGCCAAGGACGCCACCGGCAAGCTGTCAGGGGGCCTCGGCAAGCTCGACAAGGGATCGGGCGAGGTCAGCAACGGTCTGGACACCCTGCACGACAAGGCCGGCAAGCTGAGCAAGGGCGCGGGTGACGTACACCAGGGCGCCGCCACCGCCAGTGCGAAGGCCAAGCAGCTCAGCCAGGGCGCGGCCAAGGTGGCGGACGGCACTCAGATGCTCGCCGACAAGGTCGACGGCCTTGCCAAGAAGGGGCTGCCGTTCCTCAAGGAACACGGCAAGGAAATCGGCGAGAAGGCGCAAGCCGTCGCCGACCTCACCCAGGCACTGGACGAGGACCTCGGCAAGCTGCCGGGGAATTCGTCCCAGGCTGCCGCAAAGGCTCGCCAGACCGCCAACGACGCCCAGGCGCTGTACAACGAGCGCTGCAAGGGTTCCTCGGACAGTGACGCCGACTGCCCCCGGCTGAAGGGCATCATGGTCGGCACGGCCGCAGCCGCCGACCTCGCGGAAAAGGTCGACGGCGTCATCGCCAAGACGGACTTCACGCAGTTGCGCACCAAACTGCACGAGCTGCACGAGGTCGCGGTGCTCGTGGCCGACAAGGCACCGTCCATCGCGAACGACGTTGAAGCCGCCATCGCCGACATCAACAAGCTCAACGCCGGCGCCCAGAAGATCTCCCAGGGTGCGGGCCAGTTCGCCCAGGGCATCGACGCGCTGGCAGTTGGTACCGGCAAGATCGCCGATGGCAACAGCAAACTGACCGATGGTGCCGGCCGGCTTGCCGACGGCGCCGGCAAGGTCCACAACGGCATCGGTGACGCCAAGGGTGGCGCCGACAAGATCGACGGCGGTATCGGCCAGCTCAAGGACGGCGCGGTCAACCTCAGCGGCGGCCTCTACAAGCTCAAGGACGGCACCAACAAGCTCGCCGGCGGCCTCAACAGCGGCGTAGCCAAGATCCCCGACTACGGCAAGAAGGACCGGGACGCCCGTACCAAGGTCATGGCCGACCCGGTCGAGCTGGCCTCCCAGTCCATGCACAAGGCGCCCAACTACGGCACCGGCCTGGCCCCGTACTTCATCCCGCTCTCCCTCTGGGTCGGCGCGATGGTCGCGTTCATGCTGCTCCAGCCGCTGGGCAAGCGGGCGCTGGCCGCCGGTGCGCCGGGCTGGCGGATCGCGCTGGGCTCCTGGCTGCCGGCCTTCGCCATCGGCGTCGTACAGGTCCTGGCCCTGATGGCCGTCCTGCACTGGGCCCTGGGCCTGGAGATGGAACGGGCGGGCGGCACGGTCGCCTTCCTCCTGCTGGCCACGGCCTGCTTCACCGCCATCATCCAGTTGTTCGGCGCGCTCCTGGGCCCGGCCGGCCGCGTCCTGACCCTGGTGGTGCTGATGCTTCAGCTCACCTCGGCGGGCGGCACGTACCCGGTGCAGACCAGCCCCGGCTTCTTCGGCGCGATCCACCCCTTCCTGCCGATGAGCTACGTCGTGGACGGCCTGCGCAGGCTCATCACCGGTGGTGACCTGGGCATCGTCTGGCAGGGTTCGATCGTGCTGGCGGTCTTCACCATCGCGGCGCTGACGCTCACCTCGCTGACCGCGCGGGGCCGTCAGGTCGTACGGATGAAGGACCTGCACCCGGAACTCAGCCTGTGACGACACCTACGAGGACACCTGCGAGGACACCTGTGGGCACGCCTGCGGACACACCCGCGAGAACACGGGCCGAGCACCCTCTCGGGCACGGGGACGGCGCCACCGCCGGCGCCGCCCCCGGCCCCGGGCCGCGCCGCGGGGCCACCCGGCGCAAGCTCTTCGACGCCGCGGTGACCCTCATCGCCGAACAGGGTTTCTCCTCCACCACCGTGGATGAGATCGCCGACCGGGCAGGGGTCGCCAAGGGCACCGTCTACTACAACTTCGCCAGCAAGAACGTCCTGTACGAGGAGCTGCTGCGGGACGGCATCGAACTGCTCGCCGCCTCGCTCCAGGAGGCCGCCGACCAGGTGGCGCGGCGCGGCGGCACGCGGGTCGACGCGCTGGACGCGATGATCCGGGCCGGGCTGGACTTCATCGCCCACTACCCGTCGCTGACGCAGTTGTACGTGGCCGAGCTGTGGCGCACCAACCGGGCCTGGCAGTCCACCGTGACGTCGGTACGGGGCCGCGCCATCACGGTCGTCGAAACGGTACTGCGGGACGCGGTGGCCGCCGGCGAGCTGAGCGAGGAGATCGACATCTCCCTGACCGCGTCCGCCCTGCTCGGCATGGTGCTGGTGGCGGCGCTGGACTGGCGGTCCTTCCAGCCGCACCGGTCGGTGGAGGACGTCCACGCGTCCTTGTCGCGCCTCCTTCAGGGACGCGTCAGCGCGCACCGGCCGTAACCCCGGCCGGTTCCGGCAGACCCAGGGGCGGACTCGTGTACGCGAGTCCGCCCCTTTCCCATTCCTGTTCCCGCGGGGCTCGTAGAGCTCGTCTGTCTCATAGGGCTTGAGTCTCCAGTAGGGGGAGACGTGAGGGTGGGGTCATGAACGGCGACAGCGACACGCTCCACTCGATCGGCGATCTGGCACGGCGGACGGGACTGACGGTCAAGACCGTCAGGTTCTACTCCGACGCCGGCATCGTGCCGCCGACCGACCGCAGCCCGGCCGGGTACCGCCTGTACGGGGCCGACGCCGTCGCCCGCCTCGATCTCGTACGCACCCTGCGCGACCTGGGACTCGACCTGGCCACCATCCGGAAGGTCGTGGACCGGGAGGTCTCGCTGCCCGAGGTGGCCGCGGCGCACGCAGAGGCGCTGGAGGTGCAGATCCGCGTACTGCGGCTGCGCCGCGCGGTGCTGACGGCGGTGGCCAGGCGCGGCTCCAGCCCCAAGGAACTGGATCTCATGCACAGACTGGCAAGGCTCTCCGCGGCCGAACGGCAGTCCCTGATCGACGACTTCCTCGGCACCGTCTTCGACGGCCTGCACGACCACCCGGCCTTCGCGGCGGTCACCCGCTCGATGACTCCCGAGCTGCCCGAGAACCCCGAACCCGAACAGATCGAGGCATGGGTGAACCTGGCCGAGCTGTTCCAGGACCGGGATTTCCGTACCACCATGCGCGGCATGGCCCGGGACCTGGCGACCGACCGTGCCCCGGACGACGCCACGGGTCTGCCCCGCATCCTCGCCGAAGCCGTACGCGCCCAGGTGACGCCGGCCCTGGAGGCCGGTACCGACCCGGCCTCGCCCGAGGCCGAGCCGGTCGTCGCGGCGCTCACGGCGCACTACGCGTACATCCTCGGCCAGCCCGCCGGGTCCGACGGACCTGCCGATCCTGCCGGGCCTGCCGAGCCTGCCGGACACGACGGACTCGACGACGCCGAACTGCGCCGACGTCTCATGGCCCGTCTGGAGAGCATGGACGACCCACGCAGGGACCAGTACCTGCACCTGCTCGCGGTGGTCAACGGCTGGCCCGCGCCGGAGAGCCTGGCGCCGGTGCTCGCCTGGTCCGTCGCGGCCCTTCGCGCCCGGATGTCCCGCTAGTGGACCGGCCAGGCACGGCCCCCGCCACCGAACCCACCGCCTGCTCCCCCACCGGCTCCACCGCCGAACCCACCACCGATTCCACCGACTCCACCTCCCCCGACTCCACCAGGCCGACGGATACTGTTCCGCCGCGTTTCCTCGGCAATTACCGGGCGTTGACGGGCGTACCCGGCTTCCGGCGGCTCGCCGCGATCGGCATGGCGTCGAAGCTGGCCCCCGGCATGGCCGGCCTGAGCCTGCTGCTCCTGGTCAGCCGTGACTACTCGTACGGAACCGCGGGCCTCGCCGTGAGCAGCTCGGCCATCGGCCAGGGGCTGACCGCACCGCTGCGCGGACGGCTCATCGACCGGCGCTCCCCCCGCCCGGTCCTACTCGGCTGCCTCGCCGTACACCTGACGGCCACGGTCCTGCTGCTCCTGACGGCGAGCGGCGGCGCGTGCCCGGCCGCCGCCGTCTGCGTACTCGCCGCGGCCATGGGCGCGACCGCCCCTCCCGTCGCCGTCATGATGCGTTCCCTGTGGCACGGCGGCGCCATGGACGCCGGGACGCTGGCCACTGCCATGGCCCTCGACTCCTCCATGACGGGCACCGCGCTGATCACCGGCCCGGTGCTCGCCGGCTGGCTCAGCCTGTCGCTCTCGCCCTTCGCACCGTTCGCGGCCATATCGCTCATCTCAACTGTCTCCGTCATCGCGGTACCGACCCTCACCACGACCAGCGGCATCGGCACGACCAGCGCCGCCGGCACCGCCGCGCCATCGGCCACTTCCCCCTCCGCCGCCCCGCGTCCGGGTCGCTCCCGGCCCCGGCTCAGCCGTCCAGGTCGTTCCCGGCCCCGGCTCGGACCACTGGCCTCGGCCCCTCTGCGGCGCCTGCTGGCCACGAACGGCCTCTTCGTAGCGGCGGTCACCGCCTTGGACGTGGTGCTGCCGATCTACGCACGGGAGTACGACGCCGCCGGGCTGACCGGCTCGTACCTGGGTGTGCTGTCCGTCGGCAGCGTGCTGGGCAGCCTCGCCCTGGGCGCCGCCCCGACCCTGCTGTCCCGCGGCCCCAGGATTCCCGTACTGCTCTGCGTGTTCGCGGCCGGATCCGCCGCCCTGGCGCTGACCGCGCGGTTCTCGCCCCTGGCGGTGCTCCTGGTCTGCCCGTTGGCCGGACTGGTGATCGGCGCTCTGTTCGCGGCCCTGCGCACCATGGGCGGCGACCTGGCCCAGGAAGGGCGCGTCACCGAGACGATGTCCTGGCTCAACAGCCTCGACATGGCCGGCGGCGCGGCAGGAGCGGCGGTGTTCGCCCAGGTCGCGGATGCGGAGGGGAGCACGACGGCCCTTGCCCTGATACCGGCCCTCACCGTCCTGGCCGCGGTCGTCGGCAGGAGTCCCCGAACCCGCGGCTGGCGTGTTCATGACCGTCGCCGATCCATGCGAAGATCCCCCGGTTGATCAGATGATCAATCGCTTCCGGAAGAGAGTGTGCGTGAGCGCGATGTCGGGGGAACGGAATCCCATGGCTGACGACGGCAGCCGACCAGGAAAGGCTTCGGGGTCAGGGAAGACCCTGCTGCTCAATTGGGGCCCCACGGTCCTGTTCAGCATCGTCCTGCCCTGGATCACATACGGACAGCTCACCGATCACGGTGTACGGCCGGAGACGGCCCTGCTGATCATCTCCGGCTGGCCCGTGGTCGAAATGATCCTGTATTACGCCCTGCACCGGCGGCTGGACGAGTTCAGCGTGCTCATCCTCCTCACGCTGCTGCTGGGGGCGGCCGGCTCCCTCGTCTACAGCAGCACCAAGCTCCTCTTCCTGAAAGACTCCGCGGTGACCGGCCTCGTCGGCACGGCTTACCTGGTCAGCCTGTTCATGGCACGCCCGCTGATGTTCTACTTCGGCCGAAAGTTCGCCACGGACGGCACTCCCGAGGGCATCGCCCGCTGGAACGGCTTCTGGGACGCGTACCCGGGCTTCCGGAAGAGCCAGCGCCGGCTCACCGCCGTCTGGGGCGTCGCCTTCCTGGTCGAGGCCGGCATCAAGGCCGCGCTCACCTTCGTACTGGACACCGCCACCATGGTCGGGGTCGCCAACGTGCTGCCCTTCGCCTTCCTGGCCGGGCTGATGTTCTACACGATCCGTACGGCCAAGAAGGGCCGCGCCAGGATGCAGGCGGCCCACGGGGACGGCCAAGCGGGCCACCCCGCCCAAACGGCCCGGACGGCCCGGACGGCCCGAACGAACGATGCGGAAGCAACCGACCAGCCCGCCCAGCAGGTCCCGACCTCCGCAAGCTGACCCTCCACCCAATACCCCTCCCACGGCTCTCACACCCCAGAACCACATCCGCCTCCACCGCGTCCGTTAAGTTGACCAGCAGTCATCGCTGTCGCCAAAGGCAACGCAACGGGAGGAACGTTCCATGACGGAACCCGACAACACGGGCGCAAATCCGTCCGGACACCCGGCCGGAAATCCGGCGGGGAACTGGGGCGGGAACCCGGCACAACCGCCGCAGCAGCCCGGGAACACGGGGAGCGCCCCCGGCAACGCGGGGTCCGAACCTCCCCCGCTCCCTCCCTACCCCCCGCCCTTCCCTCCGCCGGGCGTCTCCATCCCGCCCGTCATCGTGCCCACCGACGCCGACCACGCGCTGGAGATCGGCCGTATGCACTTCCCCGAGGTCGGTTCGCCCGGTGGCCCGGCCTCGCTCATGGTCCACGAGTTCGACCTCGGCTACCTGGTCTACGCCGGCTACCCGCCCCGCGAGGACCCGACCGCCCTGCCCTCCGCGCCCGGAGGCAGCAACATCGTCATCTCGAAGACCGACGGCGCAGTGACGTTCCTCCCCAACTTCCCGCCCGAGCCCGCCGTGGAGCTCTACCGCCAGATGCAACAGCGCCCGAACACGCCCTGAACACACCGACTCACGGATACCGGCCCCGCCACCGCCGCTCCCCACTCCGCTCCGCCGCTGACGTAGGTACGGCCGAGAGGTTCGGCCTTTGGCGGGCTGTCAGTAGGCCCCCCTAAACTCTGGCGGGCAGAACTCATCGATCATCGACGAACATTACGACGGGGGACGTTGTGGCCGGCGCAGGCGGATTCCAGACGGATCCGGAGAGCCTCAAGGCGGAAGGCACCAGCTTCGTCAAGCTGGGCGAGGACTTCCAGAGCTCGGTGAAACGGCTAATGGACGGCCTCCACGCGCTGGGCGCGGGCCCGCCCGGCACCCCGCCGAAGCCGGGCAGCACGCCGAAGGAGCCGGAGAAGTCCTTCGGTGAGAAGTTCTGGAGCGGCCTGACGACGCTGGACAGCAAGGCCGACTCCCCGCCGTGGGGCGACGACGAGATCGGCGAGAAGTTCGGCGTCGCATACGAGGGCCTGCGCGACGGCATGTACGAATCGATGGGACACCTCTCCGCGAAGCTCCAGGAAATCGGCAAAGCACTCACCTCCATGTCCAAGAACTACGCGGAGGGTGAGGACTTCAACGACTCCCTGATGAAGCAGCACGTCGATAACAAACAGGCGTGGAGCGACCCGACGGCCCCGAAGGACGACGTCAAGGTCACTTATACCGACTACACGAGACCTCACTGAACCGGTTCCGACGGGCCGGCCGCTGAACCGGCCGGCCTGTTGATTCCCGGCCCGAAGGCCCGATCACCGCACCCGCCTTCCCATATGCAGCCGTAAGCACAAGTAGCAGTACTGAGCACGTCCACGGGGGAGTTCCGCCTTGTCCATGATGCTGCCGGATTCACTTGAGTGGATCCTCGAAATGCTCGGCTTCAACTGGCCGACGGCAGACGAAGACAAACTGATCGAATGCGCCCAGGTGTGGCGGCAGTTCGCATCGGAGGTCGAGAGCTACCAAGCCCGCGGCAACACCGCCGCGGGCAATGTGCTCAGCCAGAACACCGGCGACTCCATCGAGGGCTTCAACAAGACGTGGGAGAAGTTCTCCGGCGGCTCGGGCTATTTCGACGACGCCCGCCAGGCGGCCGAGGTCATCGCTTACACGCTGGAAGCGGCTGCCGCGCTCGTCATCGGCATGAAAATCGCCGTCATAGCCCAATTGGTGATCCTGGCCGCCGAAATCATCGCGGCACAGGCCGCGGCACCCTTCACCCTCGGGCTGTCCGAAATCGGCGCGGCCGGCGCGACCCTGGCCACCCGTGAAGTGGTCCGCCGCATCCTCAAGGAAGTCGCCAAGCAGCTCCTCGAGGCCATCGCGGAAGCCGCCAAGGAGCCGGTGATCTCCGCACTGGAGGCCATGGTCTCCGACATCATCGCACAGACCGTCAACCAGAACTTCGGCGCCCAGAAGGGCTACGACCTCGGCCGCACCGCCAAGGCGGGCAAGGCCGCCGCCAAGGACGCCATCGACAACGCCGGCGAGACCCTCGGCGAAAGCCTCCGCGACGGCGCCGCCGGCAAGGCGGGCCGCCGCGCCCGCCACGGCCTCGACTCCGCCGCCGGCCACCACGGCGACGGCGGGAGCGGCAGCGGGGGCGGCGACGGCGGCGGATCCGGCTCGGGGTCCGGCTCGGGCTCGGGCTCAGGTTCCGGCTCGGGGTCCGGCTCCGGCGCAGGTTCCGGCTCGGGGTCCGGCTCCGGCTCGGGGTCCGGCTCCGGCTCGGGCTCGCACTCCGGCGGATCCGGCGGGACGGGCGGACCGAGTGGGTCCGGCGGATCAAGCGGATCCAGCGCAAACGGCGGAAGCGATGGCGGACACGGCGGCTCCGGCACCTCCGGCAACAGCAGCGGCTCAGACGGCTCCTCCAGCTCGAACAACAGCCACGGCTCCAACAGCTCCAACAGCCCCAACGGCTCCGACGGCTCCCCCTCCCGCCCGAAGCCGCAGCCGTTGCCCCCGCCGGAGCAGCGTTCGCCCTTCGACACCGGTTACCAGGGTGGCGACAAGCACAACCCGTACGGGGCGGACACCACCCCCAACGCCTCCTCCCCCCACAACGACTCGGGCACCCCGGACTCGGGCAACCGCCCCGCCCCGGACTCCGTAACCACCCAGCTGGCCCCGGACCACACCCCGGACTCCGCCCGTCCGAACCCGGACAATAACCCCAACAACGTCTCCACCCAGCCCGCGCCCGACCACACCCCGGACTCCGCACGCCCCAATCCGGACAACAACCCCAACCCCCACCCCGACAACACTCCCGCTCCCGACACCAGCCGCCCCACGCCCACTCCTACCCCGGACCCGGTCTCCACCCAGCCGGCCCCGGACCACACCCCCGACTCCGTCCGCCCGAACCCGGACAACAACCCCAACGACAACATCACCACCCAGCCCGCACCCGACCACACCCCGGACTCCGCACGCCCCAACCCCGACAACAACAACCCGAACAACGTCTCCACCCAGCCCACCCCAGGGCCGCCGCCCCCCACCCACCCGGACGCCTCTCCGACACCGGCCCCTGCACCGGCCCCCGACACCGGCCCCGCCCCGGACCACTCCGCCCCGGAACAGTCGGCACCGCGCCAGGACGCGCCCTCCAGCACGCCCGACGCCGAGCCGAGGCCCTCCACGCCCGGCCCTGAGCCCATCAGCGGCAACCCTCCGAGCAACGACGGTTCCAGCTCGCCCTCGAACGACAACGGCTCCGGTACGGGAACCGGCACCGGCGGCGGACGTCCCTCCATGCCGCATGTCAGCGCGCCGCCCCAGGGCGCCCCCGTCCAGCACTCGCCCTCCAACAGCCAGCCCATACAGCAGCGCGATCCCGCGCCGGGCGACCCCATGCCGCACGTGGGCGACGACACCGGGCTGTCCACCCAGTCCGCGGCCACCGCGACCGCCCCGCCGCCCACCACCGCGCACACCCCACCCCCGACGCGGGGCCCTCGCCCACCCCTCAGCAGAACACCCCGCAGAACCCGGGCCCCGTCATGGGCGCCCCCACCACCGTGCCCCCGCAGTCGGGCCCCACCACCGCGCATTCCGCTGCCCCCCGCAGCACCACGCCGTCCAACGGAAACGTTTCCTCGCAGCCCAACCGCCGCCCCGACGGCGGCCGTCGGCCCATCCAGGACGTCACCCAGCAGCAGCGCCCCGACCGCCCGCCGTACAACCCCCGCCTGGACGGCCCCCGCCCCACCACCCCCACCACGCCTCCACACAACAACCGCCGCCCCGACGGCTCCCAAATCGTCCAGGACCCCACCCAACAGCCCCACCCGGACCGCCCCCGCCCCGAGCAGAACGGGCAGCAACCCAACCCCCGCCCGGACACTTCCAACCACCCGTCCGATCACGGTCCGGACCGCGCACAGCCACACCCGGACCCATCACCTTCAAACCGCGACCACGAGCGCCCCCGCCCGGACCAAGACACCCCGCGCCCCAACACCCCCGGCCGGACGCCCAGCAACCCGCCGTACCCCACCCGAACACCCCCCACCAGCCGCACCAGCCGCACCAGCCGCAGCCCAACCCCTACCAGCAGCCGCACCAGGCGGCCCCCACCAGGCGGCGCCACACCAACCCAATCCCTACCAACAACCCCACCAGGCTGTCGCCCACCAGCCCACCCCCCACCAACCCAACCCGTACCAACCCAACCCGTACCAGCAACCCCACCAGGCGGCCCCCCACCAGGCGGCGCCACACCAGCCCAACCCGTACCAGCAGCCGCACCAACCCGCCCCCCACCAGCCCACCCTGCAAAGCCACCAGCCCACCCCCTACAACCACCACCAGCAGCAACAACCCCACCAAGCCGCTCCCCAACAGCCGCACCAAGCGCCATACCAGCAGTACGCCCAGCAGCCGCCCCAGCCCCACCATGCCCAAAACCAGGCGCAGCCCCAGCAACACCAGCAGCCTCACCCTCAGCAGCCCCCGCAGCACCAACAGCCGCCGGCTCCTCAGCACCCGCCGCGCCCGAGCTACCAGGACATCCGCAACAGCCTCAACCACCACCCGAGCGGCCTGAACTCCCCGGCCCCACACGACCAACAAGCCCTGCTGAACGTCTTCCCGCGCAACCCCGACGGCACCCCGCAGCAGCACCCGGACCCGTTCCAGCACTGGGCCCGCTACCAGAACGACGGCGGCACCGGCGTGCCCGGGCGCTCCAACAACTGCGCCGACTGCACCCGCTCGTTCCTGGAATCCTGGTACGGCAACCCCCAGGTCTCCGCGCCACGCACGCTGGACACGGACAGCAAGGGCAAGCTCGACCGGTTCAGCGGAGAACGGGACGGCGCCCAGAACATCATGAACTGGGCGGGCACCCCCTTCCGCGACTCGGGCCAGAACGCCCACGACAGCTACGCCCGTATCGCCGACGAGCTCCGCCAGGCCTGCCACGGCGCCGGCGCCGCCGTCCTCGTCACCTGGCCGAAGAACGCCGACGGCACCGACGGTGGCGCGCACGTCTTCAACGCCGTCAACCACAACGGCCGCGTCATCTGGGTCGACAGCCAGACCGGCCAGATCAGCCAGCAACCCATCCACACCCACGCCGACCGCGTCTGGCACCTAACCCTCGACGCCAACCGCAACCCCTACATCCCCACCCAAACCCAAACCCCCCACCCCACCCCCCAACAGCAACACCCTCAGCCCCACCCCCAGCCTCAGCCTGTCCAGCACCAGCAGCCCTACCAGCAGAACCCCTACGTCCAGCCGCACCCACAACAGCAGCCGCCCCAACAACCCCACCAGCAGCCTCAGCCCCAGCCCTACTCACAGCAGCAGCCCCACCCGCAACACCAGAACCCGTACGTCCAGCCCCACCAGCCCAACCCCTACCAGCAGCCGCCGCAGCCGCATCCGTATCAACAACCAAACCCGAACCCCTACCAACAGCCCAACCCATACCTCCAGCAGCCTCAACCTCACCCTCAGCAACCCAACCCCTACCAGCAACCCCACCAGAGCCCATACCAGCAGCCCCACCAACAGCACCCGAACCCGTACCAGCAGCCCCATCCCCCGTCCCCCTACCAGAACCAGCCCTACCCACAGCAGCAGCAACCCCCATACCCCCACCACCCCGCCGGCGCGGACACCGACGCCCCCGAACGCCAGGTGCCCCACGACCCGGCGGGCGTCAGCGATCCCTCACACCCTGATGCGCCCAGTGATCGCACCGAAGGCACCACTCCCGACCGTCCCGACCACCAGAACCAGCCGGACCACGAAGGCCAGCCCCAGCACACCCCCCACTCCGACCCGAGCGACCCGTCCGACCACCACGGCGACCCGACACCCGCCTCCGAGACCCGCAACCGCGAGCGCCCCGGCGGCCTGGAAGGTCCCACCGACCACCACCAGCAGCATGTCGCGGACTCGGTTCCCCGGGACGAAAACGGCAACCCGGAGCCGCACCCGGACCCCGAGCACGGCGACTGGGTCAACCGCATCAACGAACCCGGCCCCGACGCCCCCGGCCGTAACAACAACTGTGTCGACGCCGCCCTGGCGACGGCCGACACCTACTCAGGCAACCCCACCGCCGCAGCCCACCGCACCCCTGACCTGAACGCGGACGGCACCCCGTCCGACCGGGGTGAAACCGGTGGCCGCGACCGCATCGAGAACACCCTCGGCGCACGCTTCGGCGACTACGGCAACGGCCGTGACGCCTTCAACCGCCTGGAGAACACCCTTCGCCAGGCCGGCCACGGCTCCCAGGCCGTCATCGTCACCCAGGACCGCCACGGCCGCGCCCACGCCTGGAATGCCGTCAACCACAACGGCAAAATCACCTACATAGACGCCCAAACCGGCCGCCGTAGCAACACCCCCCTCCACAACGGCGACCACGGCGTCCACGCCATCCCGCTGCATCCCGACCGCCGCCCTGTCGTCCCGGATGCCAACTCCGCCCCATCGGACAACCACGCAGGTACGCAGCGACGCGCCCCAGCCACACCGGCCGGTGCCGAGCCTCAACACTCGGAGGACCCGGACCACCCCAAGAACGATCCCCAGCGAAAGCAGCACCCACGACTGGGGCCGGTGGAGACGGTCAGCTCCGTCCATCACGACATGTACCCCATGCCGGATCAACAGAATCTCCGGCAGACGAATGACGTGCGCCGGGTCGAAATGGACCCGGTATATCAGAGCCTTGAAGGCTGGGCAGTGCCTCAGCCTCCGCATGGGAACATCCCTCTCGCAGACGTATTGCGTCTGACTGAGCCTCAGAGGGACGAGCAAGGGAATGTCCTGCTCCACCCCAATGGCGAACCCCAGCGGACAGTACTCACCTCCGACGACCTGGCCCAGGCTCTCCCTGGTTTTGCTGATATGCATCCTGGGGAACGGGGTGCCGTCGTGGCTGCCCTGGCCCGGTTCAGTGCTGCCTTCCACGCGGCACACGCCGTCGGCAGCAGCCCGGAATATTCACACCACCCCTACGCACCGTCAGAAGCTGCTGTTCAAAAGGGTACTGATGACGACGGAAATTCGCTACCGAAGGGAGCCGACGTCACCCACAACCCTGCCGTGGAGGCCCATAAGGGCGCCAATTGGGCCGCCCGCCATCGAAAAGATCCCATTTTCCAGGAAGAACTCGAAAAAACCTTCACCGGCCGTAAAATTCTCAACGCGTTGAAGGCATCGGGGGACCACCACCCGGACTTCACCGGAAGAAATTATGCCGCCGTAGAAGTGTACGATCCGAAGAGCAAACAAGTCGTATACATCGTGGACAGCTCCTATCCAGCGGACGGTGAAGTCACTGGACAGCACTCGGAAAGTCACATACTGGACTCACTCGACAGGCTGAACGATCAACGCGAGGACGGGGAAAAATACGAGCCCTTGAGCCTCTATTCAGACCGTGAACCCTGCGGTCGAGCTCAAGGTTACGCGAACTGCGCGAAAGTACTGTCCAGCCGCGTACCAGGCGTTGACATCTATTACGCCACCGGGTACCGAAAGAATGCCGAACTGATAGAAGGCGGTGAAGAAAATTCGATCAACCACAAGAAAGAGTTCGACAAAGACTTCGCCAACAACATGTCGAGGCTTGCCAGGTCTTGGATTATGATAATGGGGCCGGATGGCCTGCACTCCTAGGCATCCACAGAATTTCCTGCACATATTTCAGATGAGGCGAGATGGAAATCACTCCCAGCGAAAACGCAATGGAAGCAATCGAGTCGCACATTACATCCTGGCATTTCCCCGGCGAAGTGCTTTACCTCGACGGCCCTGCCATGTCCGGCAAGAGCAGCGTGTTGGAGCTGCTGCACCAGACGCGACAGAACACTATTCTCATAGATGCCACCGGAATTACCGCACAACAGTTGCTGGAAAAGCTGGCAGAGGCAATTGGCCTGCCCTCATCGTCTTTTCGTTATGGCCCCAGTGACTTTTCGGATGCCCTCGAGGAGTGCGAGGAAAGCCCACTGATTCTACTGGCCAATATTCAGTGGAGCGGCGACACGCGATACGGTCGTGAGGCGCAACACATTCGCAAAGACGTGCTCTCGTCGTTCCATCCCCGCAACCCTCCTTCGAAAGTCAGGTTCATCGCCGAGATCGACAGCAGTCTCGTCAGTCTCTGGGAGCGGGCTCCAGTCGTTCGCATGCCCGCCACGACAGGCCCGGAAAGACTTCAGGCCGAGTGTGAAGAACTGCCTGAAAACCAGTTGGCGGCCCTGCAGACCCTGGCGCTCGCCGAGACCAAGCGCGTGACGCTCAGCGAGTGGAGCGCCCTGTGCCACTTGCGCGGCCTTCGGTTCGGTACGGCAGAACTGAGCGATTTGGTTGATCGCTGCTCTTTCTTGTCCTTCGGCGGCTCGGAGGACGAAAGTGTACTGTTTTCCCCACAATGTGCGGCTGCCGTGCTGCGGAAAAGCACTCCGAATGATGAGGCAGACGCCTTTCACCGGACCGTACTGCAGCTTTTCCTCTCGCAGGCCGAACGCGAGGAACGACGTGCGCTCGCCTCGTACGAGAAGCGCGCGCTGGCACCACATGCCGCAGCCGCCGGGAAACTTGCCGACGTACTGGCGGACGCCCGAGCCCTGGCCCGCTGCGATCGTGATTCTGTCCTCGAAGTACTGCCCAGCGAGTTCCCTGACGGCATAGTGCCGGGCACGCCGGCAGCCGATATCCACTACCTCGACGCGCTCGGCATCGCTCCTGAATCACACGCCGAATGGTTGGCTTGGTTGCACCACACGGCAATCAACTGGGGGATATCGAACGGGCCAATGCCATCAGCTCGGCAGGTTTGTCATTGCCGTGGCGGACCGTGTGGTCGCACTGGAGGCCGGCCGGCTGTTTCAACACACCCGACCCGTGGCCGCATGGCATCATCGAGTTGCGGCCGGCCGACCAGGACGGCTTGGTGATCAGTGTCAACCGAGCCGGCGACGAACAGGTGTGGGAAGCGGCCACCGGACGTCTGATTCAGGACCAGGCGCCTTTGGCCGACACCGACCGGGCACAGAGTCATGAGCACTCCGCCCGCTGGGAAGTCGAGCTGGACTGGGACATATCGAGCGTACTGCACCTTCGCGAGGCTGGCCGAGAAGGCCTTGTCGGCACGATCCGGATACTCCAATTGGAAGACGCCCTCGCCTGCGGTTCACTGATCGTGCTGGGCGGTGACGGCGGCCTCTTCGCCATCGAGGTCGATGCCGAGCATGTGACTACGTCGTCAAAGCCGTACGTTCAACTCGCCAACCGGCCGCACGGTCGCATCGTGCCAAGACCACTGGACACGACCCGGCTCCAGCCCACTCACCAACAATTGGAGCGTCTCTTCGGCGAGGGCGTCGTACACCGGCTGGCCCCCGCCGACATCCCGGCGGATGTATCGGATCCAGCAACTCGTGACTTCCTCACCTCCACCGGATTTCCTGCGGTATCCCGCTACTACACGTTGAACATGCACACCGTCGATCTCTCGCAAGGCGGGCTCCAGGACGTTGCCACGCGCTTTCCCGACGTCCGACCCGCCATCACGGTACCGGAGTCGCATTACGCACTCGGGACGTGGATCAATGGGCTGCTCTGCCTCGACGGCAAGACCGGCCGAGTGGTGCTCGTGACGTCGGTTCTGGGCCCTGACCGGTCCCATCCGGAGATCACGATGGTGGGATCCAGTCTGGAATCTTTCACCGTGATGCTCGGTGTGTACTGGAGTCACATGCCCGTCTACAAGCAGAAGGGTTGCGACTCCGACCACGTCTTGGAAGAAATCCAGCACTGGCTGGCAGCGATCGACGCGCCGGCGGCCTCATCCCGTGCCTGGCAGCATGTGCTGGACGACTACTACTGGGACATCATGTGATGCGCTCTACGGCCGGCGCCGCCACCGCTTGATCGCAGCGATAACAATGCGCATTGAAGAAGAAGACTCCTACACGGATGAGCACCTGCGCGTCTGGCATGGAGAAGATCTCTTCACCGGCGAAGTGATCGCGAGGGACACCGAAGGCCGAGTGATCAGCCTCTCGAACTACACCCAGGGAATCCCGGACGGGCCGCAGGCCCAGTGGTATTCCGATGGCTCGAAGAAGACAGAAGGACAGAATGAAATGGGGAAGGTGGTCGGCGAATGGCGTAAATGGCACCCGGACGGCCAGCTCGCCCAACACTACGTTTTCGACGACAAAGGGAGGTGCGTTCGCCGCCAGAAATGGAGCAAGGACGGCGATCTCACTGTGGACAGGTCTTATCCTCAGTGAGGTCACGCCCTGTCGGTCACCGGTCGGAAGCCGGCCGACCAGTGCGAACCGGTGCGGGTGAAGCCTCGGCCGGCCTGGGGAGGCTGGGCACGGGAGCCGCGCGGAGCGGATTGCGGCGCTCTTGCGCCGGAAGTCGGGCTGTAGTCGGCTACCGGTCATGGGGAAAACGGGAAGAAGACAGGTTTGAGCTGCCCCGAGTTTCGTAGAGTCCGGTGATCTTGCTTCAGGCGGACTGCGGGGTTTGCTCCTGGCTTCGCCAGAAGGCTTCCTCGTACTCGGCGGGCGGTACGTAGTCGAGTGCGGAGTGGAGGCGTTCTTCGTTGTACCAGGTGATCCACTGGAAGATCGCGCGTTCGACCTGGTCGACGTCCTTCCAGGGGCCCTGCATCTCGATCAGCTCGGCCTTGAAGGTGCCGTTCAGCGCCTCGGCCATCGCGTTGTCGTACGAGTCCGCGACGGAGCCGACGGAGGCGGAGGCGCCGATGTCGGCGAGCCGGTCGGTATACCGAATTGATACGTATTGCGACCCGCGATCGCTGTGGTGTATCAGTCCGGAGTCCTTCTTGATCCGACGCCGCCAGAGCGCCATCTCCAGGGCGTCCATCGGGAGTCCGGTCCGCATATGGTTCGCGACCTGCCAGCCGACGATCATCCGCGAGTACACGTCCAGGACGAACGCCACATACGCCCATCCCGACCAGGTGCGGACATACGTCATGTCCGCCACCCACAACTGATCGGGCCGGGAGGCGGTGAAGTCGCGGTCGACCAGGTCCGGCGGACGCGGCGCCGACGGTTCCGGAATCATGGTCCGGCGTCGACGGCCACGGATGACGCCCTCCAGGCCCAGCTCGGCCATCAGCCGCTCGACGGTGCAGCGGGCCACCTCGACACCCTTGCGCCCCAGGGCGCGGGTGATCCGGCGGGCGCCGTAGGTGCCGCCCGACTCCGCGTGGACCTGCTCGATCAGCGGGATGAGCTGCTCGTCACGGAGCCGGCGGGCCGACTTCGGCCGCTTCTTGCGGGCGAAGTACGTCAACGGCGACAGGTCCAGCACCCGGCAGACGGGATCGACCCCGAGACCCTTGTCACGCAGGTGGTCGATCACCTGCTCGGCCTCGTCCGGGGACGGTCGATCTCCTGGGCAAAAAACACCGAGGCAGCTTTCAGGATCTCGTTCGCCCGCCTCAACTCCGCTACTTCCCTGCGGAGTTGCTTCAACTCGTCGAGCTCGGCGGTGGTGAGCCGGTCGCCGC
Source organism: Streptomyces sp. MST-110588 (assembly GCF_022695595.1). NCBI lineage: Bacteria > Bacillati > Actinomycetota > Actinomycetes > Kitasatosporales > Streptomycetaceae > Streptomyces > Streptomyces sp. MST-110588. Next base: position 5,314,169 of record NZ_CP074380.1, on the reverse strand, counting down.
GCTCGCCGCGGTCGGCCTCGGCCTGGCGGACCCAGCCTCGCAGGGCCTCCTTGTGGATGCCCAGGTCCTTCGCGACGTGCGCGATCGGGCGGCCGGTGGTACGGACCTCGCGAATCGCGCGCTCGCGCAGTTCGTCCGGATACTTACGGGGTGCTGCCATGGTGCTGGTGGTTCTCCTTCGCCAGGACGGTAACCCTGGCATCAGGGACTCCACAAATCTCAGTACAGCTCACTTGGGGAAACAACGGCCAGCTTCGCGACCTGTTGCAACAATGCGGAAAACCAGGACAACCCCAGGGGATATCAAAGCAAACGCTCACAGATACACTGCGTGACCCCAGCTTCGACGAACTTTCGCGCGGTCAACAGACCGCGGCAGTCGCGGCTATCACCCGTCTCTCGCTGAGATTCCACAGAGAACTCGAAGTTGGCGCGCTGGACCCAAGTGTCCCGAACCCAAACCATCCAGACAATCGCCCGCTGGACCACGACCCGAGCACCACAGAAGGAAAGGAAAAGCAAGAACGCCAGAATGAATTCCGCCAGAAACTTTCTCAAAAGATGAACGCCACCGGACATCGCTCCGCAGGCAGCTTCTACCACCAACAGCAGAGCATTCCGGATCGGAACGACGTACGTCGTGACTTGAAATCTGCGTTTGCAGACGAAGGCCGCAAGTACACCGCAAACGCATTCAAGGAATTGACAGGCGAGAACAAAGGTGACTGGTCGAATCGAAATTATGTGGTTGTAGAGGTACACGATCCGGAAACGGGTGCCGCCCATTATATTTCCGACAGCTCCCTCCCCATGGGAATCGAGTGGGCCAGCGGCGTCCACTCCGAGCCCCACGTCATGGATTACGTTAACGCAATCAACGAACAAAGAGTAAAGGATGGAAAGGCGCCACTCAAAACAAAGAGTCTTTACACCGAGCGTGAGCCTTGCGGCCCCGCATCCGGGAACGATTGTTCCTCCTACCTTGCCAAGACGCTCGACAAGAAGGTTCCAATCTTCTACGGGACAGGGTTCCGCAGAGGACGCGTGGAAAACGAAGCAGAGCTGCGCGCCGAAGGGCTTGGCGATCAAATCCGGCAGGCCAAGGATGACGCGCGTGAAGCCTTCACCGCCGAAGGAGAGGCATACGTCGATCGACTGAAGGGCCTGTGAATCAGCTTCGCAGGAAGAGGATTGCTCTCTTAAGGTAAAGTCTTGATTCCCCGGACGAAGAGTGCGAGTGATTCGCTTATGTCAACGCAGAACGATCATCTGTGGACAACGATCCAACAATGGCGAGAAGATCATCAGGGTGTCCGGAGACGGCTGGTGGTCGAGGGCAAGAGTGGTTCGGGTAAGACCGCTTTTTTGTGGAAGGTCGCCGGCCGTGTCCCCGGAGCGATCTTCGTGGACTGTCTGGGCCTGACAGCAGAGGAGGTTGCCCTACGTACATGGGCAGCCTTTGGTGCTCCGCTCGACTGCAGCGATCTCCGGAATGGCCGTAAGGCGCTCCGTAAAAATTTGCGTGGGACGCATACGATAGTCCTCGCCAACGCCCAATGGGCTGGCGAAACCTTCACGTCTTCCGAGCCTCACAGAGTGACAGGAGCGTTGTCCTCTCTCATTTCGTGGGCTCCGAACGCAGACATTCACCTGGCCCTGGAGTGGGACGCCGAGCGCCTCGGCTCTCCTCCTGCGCGGGACCATAGCGTGCCCCTGTCCAATGGCTTCAGCAGTATGTCCGATGACGTCGCCGAATCACGTTTTGATCCTGAACTTGTACACGCCCTCAAGGTCTTGGCGGGATCCGAATTGCGAGCGACGCCCGTGGCGGTGTGTAGCCTCCTGTGCGAACTCGCCAACTCATCTCGTCCGCCTGTCGACTGGTCCTCACTAGCGGCCAGGTACCCTGAGGTATTGACTGCTGAGCACGGCGAAGCAGGAGAACTACTGCTGTCGACCAAGGACCGCTCGCTCGCCCACCTATGGCGTTCGCGGCATCCAGCCGACCAGGTAACACAACGCCGCATCACGTCGCACCTGTCGAAAGTCCTCTCGGACAACATTCAGGAGCGGCCCGGTCACACAGCTAGTGCAGTGCGACGCTATGCAACACGTGCGCTCCCAGCACACGCGGTAAAAGCCGGGTCCCTGGGTGACATCCTGTCGCAGGGAAAGGTACTGGCACATATAGCCTATAGGTCTCTATGGGACGCGCTTCCATTGGCCTACCCAAATGGCGTATCCCCGCGCAGTGTCGCTGCTGATGTGCGCCTCCTCGAGGCTCAAGGCGCACACCTGCTGACACAAGGCGAGTGGGTGGCCTGGCTTCATCACTCCGCGCTCAACAGGGGGGATAGGGAGTTTGCCCAGGATCTGGCCGATTCGGGGATCGAACTTCCCTGGCGAACGGTCTGGTCACGCTGGCGGCCTAGCGGATCGTTCGGTTCTATAGAAGGGGAGGTGGGAAGGGTCGACGAACTCGGCATCTCCTCGACCCCAAAGGGCACGAGGGTGTTCACCACCCGTGATATCACGACGGACAAGGCAACAGTTCCAGATCACAGGTATGTGCACCAAGAATGGTGTCCCGCCACTGGGGAACCTCTCGGTAATCCTACCGTCGTCCCTCAGCCCCTCAACGAAGCCGAATGGATCTACGACCGAGTCCCTGATGGTGTCCGCGCAGCGTTCGCGGAACAACTAGACGGCGAGTGGGAGCTGGAGCATGAGGCGACAACCGCTCCTGTGCGAGCCCCAAGTGCCGTCACACAAGGAGTCGAGGTCGATGGTATGTGGGTGTTCGCCGGAGATGGTGGCATGTTCGCTGTCATCAGCAGCGCTGAACTACCCACTACTGCACCAGCCTGGCTCACCACCCCCCTGCTCGGGGAGCACGTCCAACTTGCGATTCCCGCCGTTCCACCTGGCGCCACGGCTGCGGCAAATGGCGCGCCGGGAAGCAGGAGATGGCTGCAGGAAACCTTCGGTGCGGAAAGGTGGCGGGTGCTTCACGCCCACGAGATCCCGGAAGGCGTACGGGACTTGCGGACGCGCCGCTACCTCACCGATGTGGGACTGCCTGCTTTGTCCGGCTTGCTGCACCTGCAAACGGGGGGCGGCCTGGTGCCCTCCTCGCAGACTCCACAAGCGAGTTCAGCCAGTGCCGATAGGGGGCCTTTTTACTCTCTCGGCTCCTGGATGCACGCCGGCCTGTTCTTGGATGGCGCAACGGGACAGGTTCTGCGGGGCACAGGTCACGGCATCGATGAGGCCCCGGTTGGTAGCAGCCTTCCGCAATTTTTCACCATGGTGCGCTTGTTCGATGAATTTCGTCGTGTGAATTACTCGTCGCGCGCCGACCGACGGGATGCTCAACGCGCACTCAATGCCTGGTACCGCCAGATCGATCCTCAGGCGGCCGACAGCGAGCCGTGGGAGGCGGTCCTTGGCGGCATGGAATTCGAGGATGGCACCTGGGATATTGCCGAGCGCAATGGCCGCCCGCCACTCTGATCAGGCCAAGGAAAACTGACACCTCGCTTTCCGGAACCAGCAAAACACGCAAAGGGCGTAAACCCCGTCGGTGAACCGGTCTGGAGACGGAAACCTTCCTTGCCGAAGCACAGATTCCCGCGATGGCTCCGTCACCCACCGCCCCGGCTCGTCCTGCAAACGACTGGCTGGCCCGTCTCGCGGAGAATTGTAAGGCTGTGCTCTATAGAACGCGATGAACGCGCCAGCGTCAACCACTCAATCGCAGTGCATCTTTTCAGAGATGTTCCGAGTTTGCACCGGTCGCCCTCCGTTCCCACCTGAGGGTTAGCGAATTAATGACACACAGATCCCGCCCGTACTGGAGTAACAATGCGCATTGAAGAAGAAGACTCCTACATGGATGAGCACCTGCGCGTCTGGCATGGAGAAGATCTCTTTACCGGCGAAGTGATCGCGAGGGACACCGAAGGCCGAGTGATCAGCCTCTCGAACTACACACAGGGAATCCCGGACGGGCCGCAGGCCCAGTGGTACTCCGATGGGTCGAAGAGGACAGAAGGACAGAATGAAATGGGAAAGGTGGTCGGCGAGTGGCGTAAATGGCACCCGAACGGCCAGCTCGCCCAACACTACGTTTTCGACGACAAAGGGAGGTGCGTTCGCCGCCAGAAATG
>NZ_CP074380.1:4852500-5007500 GCF_022695595.1 Streptomyces sp. MST-110588 | reverse complement strand
GTTCATCGTTCGACTTGCATGTGTTAAGCACGCCGCCAGCGTTCGTCCTGAGCCAGGATCAAACTCTCCGTGAATGTTTACCCGTAATCGGGTCAACACACACGAGAGCGGAACGGACAGCGGAATAAGCCGCCCGTTCACAGCGTCCTCGCTGTGTGTGCCACCCGCACCATCACGGTGCCGGTGGGCTTTTCAAAGGAACCTCATCCTCCGGCCGATGACCGGTGGACGGGGTATCAACATATCTGGCGTTGACTTTTGGCACGCTGTTGAGTTCTCAAGGAACGGACGCTTCCTTCGGTCCCGTCTCACCGGGCCCTCCGGGCGCTTCCCTTCGGTCTTGCGTTTCCGACTCTATCAGATCCTTCCGGGCCTGATTTCCGCCGGTGCGGTCCGGCCTTTCGGCTTTTCCGCGGTTCCGACTCTAGCAGATCCTCATTCCGTTCCGTTTCCGGTTCGAATTCGGTTCCGATTACCCGTCGGAGGTTTTGCCTTTCGGCTTTCCCGACTTTAGCAGAAGCGTTTCGGGCGATCCAAATGAATCGACTTGACGTTTCTGCTGAAGATTCGGGAGTGCTTCACCGAATTGATTTCCGGTCGAAGCAGATAGAAGACTAACTGTCGCGGACGAGTTTGTCCAACTCGTGGCAACCGTTCGAATCTACCTCCCCGCGTCACCCCTGTCAACGGGTTTCGTGGGTCACTGAGGAGATTAGCAGGTCAGGACTGGCGTACGCACATCAAGCGGCCAGTGGAGTGAGGGCGTCGCGGTCGGTCGCGTCGATGTCGCCCGTCTCACCGGAGCGTGCGGCGCGTCGGCCCACTCCGTATACGTACAGCAGAAAGGCCAGCTCAGCGGCGACACCGACGGAAATACGGGCCCAGGTGGGCAGGCCGGACGGGGTGATGAAGCCTTCCAGTGCGCCCGAGACGAAGAGCACCACCGCCAGCCCGATGGCGACACCGAGAGCCGCACGTCCCTCTTGGGCGAGGGCCACCCGGCGGGTGCGGGGCCCGGGGTCGATGACCGTCCATCCCAGGCGCAGGCCCACGCCCGCCGCGACGAACACCGCCGTCAGTTCCAGCAGGCCGTGCGGGAGGAGCAGGCCGAGGAAGGTGTCGAGGCGGCCGGCGGAGGACATCAGGCCGAGGCCGACGCCCAGGTTGAGCACGTTCTGGAAGAGCACCCATAGGACAGGCAGGCCGAGGAACGCGCCGAGGACCAGGCACAGGGCCACCGCGCGGGCATTGTTCGTCCACACCTGGGCGGCGAAGGACGCGGCGGGGTGGCTGGAGTAGTACGTCTCGTACTGCCCTCCGGGGCGGGTCATCTCCCGTAGGTCCTCGGGGGCGCCGATGGACGCCTGTACCTCTGGGTGGGCGGAGATCCACCAGGCGATGAGGGCGGCGACCGCCGTGGACAGCAGCGCGGTCGGTATCCACCAGTGGCGGAGGCGGTAGACGGCGGCGGGAAAGGAGGCGGTGAAGAAGCGGGCCACGTCCCGCCAGGACGCCTTTCGCGCGCCGGTGACCGTACTGCGGGCGCGGGCCACCAATGTGGTCAGGCGGGTGATCAGCGCCGGGTCGGGGGCGCTGGACTGGAGGAGGGAGAGGTGGGTGGTGGTGCGCTGATAGAGGGTGACGAGTTCGTCGGTCTCGGCGCCCGAGAGGCGGCGCGGGCGGCGCAGCAGCTCTTCGAGGCGGTCCCATTCGGCGCGGTGGGCCGTGACGAAGACGTCGAGATCCATGGAATGTCGCTCCTCGCGGCGCCGTGCGGTGGCGGTGGGTGTGCTGTCAGCTTGGCAGACTGGTCGGACCGGCGGCGGGGCGGGCGAGGGTTCGTACGGCGCTCGGTTTCGGATGCCGAGGGGCCGGGGCACCGGGAAACCGGGGAACGGAGGGGTAGCGCGTATGAGCGAGCTGGTGACGGGTGAAGCGGTGGTGCTGGGGCTGCGGCCGGCCAGGCTGCCGAGCCGGGCCCTGGCCGTGCTCATCGACCTGGCCGTCTCCTGGAGTGCGTACGTCGGGGCGACGGTGCTGTTGCTGAGCGCCACCGCGTCTCTGGACGAGGCGGCGGTGGCGGCGGTGTCGGTGGCCACGTTCGTCCTGGTGCTGGTCGGGGTGCCCATCGCGGTCGAGACGCTGAGCCGTGGGCGTTCCCTGGGGAAGCTGGCCTGCGGGCTGCGCGTGGTGCGGGAGGACGGCGGGCCGATCCGGTTCCGGCACGCGCTGGTGCGCGGGGCGATGGGTGCCATCGAGCTCGTACTGACGATGGGTGTGGTGGCCTGTATCGCCTCTTTGGTGTCGGCGCGGGGGCGGCGGCTGGGGGACGTCTTCGCGGGGACCCTGGTCGTACGGGAGCGGATACCCGCTCATCGGGCGGCACCGGCACTGCCGCCGCCTCCGCCGTGGCTGGCAGCGGAACTCGCGGCGCTGGATCTGTCGCGGGTGCCGGACGGGTGGTGGCTGACGGTCCGGCAGTACCTCGCGCGGGTCCGGCAGCTCGATCCGCAGGTCGGCGGCGCGATGGCGGGACGGCTGGCCGGAGACCTCGTGGGGTGGACGGGCGCTTCGGTGCCGGCGGGGGTGTCCGCGGCGGCCTATCTGGCGGCGGTGGTCGGTGAGCGGCAGACGCGGGAGGCGCAGCGGGCTTTCGGGGCTCCGCTGGGCGTTCCGTCCGTGGTGGCGCACGGGCCCGGCGGAGGGCCTTCGGTGGCCGTGCCGGTGCCGGGGGCGCCGTATGGGGTGGCCGGCTACGGGCCGATGAACGGCGGGGCGGCGTCGAAGCCGGTGGACGGGGGTGTGTCCGGGCCGATGGCCGAGCCGGTGGACGGAGCGGCGTCCGGTGCCGCGTCCGGGCCGGTGCCGGCGGCCGGTGGGACGGCGGTGTCGCGTACGGGGTTCGCGCCGCCCGTGTGAGCCGCGGGGCGGGACGGGCGACCGGGGCCGGACGCGGGGAGAACCGGACGCGCGGAGAAACTGCCGAGGGCTCGGTCAGTCGAAGACCGAGGGCGGGGATTGGAGGTCTTCCAGCTCGATGCCCGGGGCGGACAGGACGACGTCGCCGGCGAGGTGCACGGCGTGCTGTTCGCCCGTCTCAAGGTCGTTGACCTGGTATTCCTCCACCGTCAGCACCCCGTTGTCAGTGGCGTGTGCTGTGCTGTTCAGCAAGGTCCAGGACTGGTCGAGCGTGCGGGGGGCGAGGACGGGGGGTGTGAAGGCGACGAGCCGGGTACGGACGGCTCCGGAGCCGAGGGCCGGGCGCAGCAGCCGGGCGGTGGCGACGAGGAAGGCGGGGGAAGTGCCGGTGAAGGCGTGGGCGGGGACGTTGCCTTCGGTGGCGTGGGCGCCGGTGGGGTCGGTACGGACCCAGGTGACACCGTCGAGCGCGGCACCGCGTACCTGCCAGGCGGCGGCGTGGAGTTCGAGACGGAGGGGGCGGCCGAGGGCGTCGAGGGTGAGGTCGACGGAGCCGGCGTGGTCGCCGGAGGGGCGGGTGATCTGGGAGACGTAGCGCCAGCCGGAGGGGCCTGTGGCGCAGTGGAAGTGCTCTTCACCGAGGGGGGTGTGATCGTGCGGGTCGTGGAGGGAGTAACGGCCGCGGGGCATGGCGGGTCCTTGTCAGGGGCCTGTACGGGCCAGGCCCCCGCCCGGGTGGGCGGGGGCCTGGGTCACCGGCTGCGGGGTCCGGTCGGTCGGGGACCGGGGGCGGTCGGTGGTGGATCAGTAGCGGTAGTGGTCGGACTTGTACGGGCCCTCCACCTTCACGCCGATGTAGTCGGCCTGCTCGGGGCGCAGGGTGGTGAGCTTGACGCCCAGCGAGTCCAGGTGCAGGCGGGCGACCTTCTCGTCCAGGTGCTTGGGGAGCACGTAGACGTCGGTCGGGTACTCCTCGGGCTTGGTGAACAGCTCGATCTGGGCCAGCGTCTGGTCCGCGAAGGAGTTGGACATCACGAAGGAGGGGTGGCCGGTCGCGTTGCCCAGGTTGAGCAGGCGGCCCTCGGACAGCACGATCAGGACCTTGCCGTCGGGGAAGGTCCAGGTGTGGACCTGCGGCTTGACCTCGTCCTTGACGATGCCGGGGATGGCGGCGAGGCCGGCCATGTCGATCTCGTTGTCGAAGTGGCCGATGTTGCCGACGATCGCCTGGTGCTTCATCTTGGCCATGTCGGAGGCCATGATGATGTCCTTGTTGCCCGTCGTGGTGACGAAGATGTCGGCGGTCTCGACGACCTCGTCCAGGGTGGTGACCTGGTAGCCGTCCATCGCCGCCTGGAGGGCGCAGATCGGGTCGATCTCGGTGACGATGACGCGGGCGCCCTGGCCGCGCAGGGACTCCGCGCAGCCCTTGCCGACGTCGCCGTAGCCGCAGACGACGGCGGTCTTGCCGCCGATCAGGACGTCGGTGGCGCGGTTGATGCCGTCGATGAGGGAGTGGCGGCAGCCGTACTTGTTGTCGAACTTCGACTTGGTCACGGCGTCGTTCACGTTGATCGCCGGGAAGAGGAGCTGGCCCTCGCGCTGCATCTCGTAGAGACGGTGCACGCCGGTGGTGGTCTCCTCGGTCACACCGCGGATCTCCGACGCCAGGCGGGTCCACTTCTGCGGCGACTCGGCGAGGGTGCGGTTGAGCAGCTCCAGGATGGCGCGGTGCTCTTCGTTCTCCGCGGTCTCCACGGCGGGGGCCTTGCCGGCCTTCTCGTACTCGACGCCCTTGTGGACCAGGAGGGTGGCGTCACCACCGTCGTCCAGGATCATGTTCGGACCGCCGGTGGGAGAGTTGGGCCAGGTCAGCGCCTGCTCCGTGCACCACCAGTACTCCTCCAGGGTCTCGCCCTTCCAGGCGAAGACCGGGACGCCCTGCGGGTTGTCCGGGGTGCCGTTCGGGCCGACCGCGATGGCGGCGGCGGCGTGGTCCTGGGTGGAGAAGATGTTGCAGGACGCCCAGCGGACCTCGGCGCCCAGGGCGACCAGGGTCTCGATCAGGACGGCGGTCTGCACGGTCATGTGCAGGGAGCCGGTGACGCGGGCGCCCGCCAGGGGCTGGGCCTCGGCGTACTCCTTGCGGATCGCCATCAGACCGGGCATCTCGTGCTCGGCGAGGGTGATCTCCTTGCGGCCGAAGGCGGCGAGGGAAAGGTCGGCGACCTTGAAGTCCTGGCCGTTGGCTACTGTCGTCATTCGAGCTGCTCCTCGACGTCGAGGGTGGATTCGTCTGGCAGTCTGCGGCGCGGGCAGGCGGGAGCGTACGCCATGCGGACACACCACTCCCCTGGCCGCAGCGCAGTCCGTCGGAGGCCCTCTCTCCCTCGGCCGGCCCGCGGGGCGAGCCGCCCGACCGCCATCAGCAGCGACGTCTGGCACTGGCTTCGAATCTACACCGACGGGCCCGGCGAACCCCAGCCCGTATTCGTCGGCCGGACGCGGTGCGGGGCGGCGCGGGAGCGGCCTGGCGCGGTGGTGCACGTCCCCATCTGCGGCCTTGTCCGCCGCTGTTGCGAGAAGGGAGCGCGGCGGATTTCCCGGCCGGGCGGGGTCGGCAGATTTTTTCGGCCGGATGGGGTGCTCGGCGGGGGTGGCGAGGTCGGCGGGCCTGGTGGGAGGTGATGGGGGCGCGAGGGCTGCGGGTTCGATGGGGGCGGTGAGGGGTGTGGGATCGGTGGGAGCGGTAGAGGCTGCGGGTTCGGTGGGAGCTGCGAGGGGGTGGGCTCAGTGGGGCGGTAGTGGCTGCGGCTCGGTGGGGGCTGCGAGGGGTGTGAGGGGTTCGAGGGGTTTGCCGGGTGTCTTGGGGGCGGGTCGGTGTGCGGGGGACGGGGAGTGGGGTGAGGCTCTTTGATCCGGACGGTGGGTGTTGCAGGATGCGGGAGGCGCGGGACGGTCCTACGGGCTCGCGCGGACGTTCGTTAAGGAGAACCACGTGACCACCAGTCCAGCCGATCCCCTCAAGGGTGCGGGGACGGGCGGGCGGCGGCTGAAGCTGCTTGCTGTGACCGCCTGCCCGACCGGCATAGCCCATACGTACATGGCCGCCGAGAAACTGGCGCAGGCCGCCGAGGCTCTCGGGCATGAGATGAAGGTGGAGACCCAGGGCTCGATCGGGGCCGAGAACGTGCTGTCTGACAACGATGTCAGAGACGCCGACGGGATCATTGTCGCGGCGGACAAGAATGTCGATACGGCCCGCTTCGTCGGCAAGAAGCTGCTGGTGGTCGGCGTTGCCGAGGGGATTCACCATCCCGAGGAGCTGATCGGGCGGGTGCTGAGCGCTCCTGTGCATGGTGGTGACAGCCATGATGGTGGCACGGGCAGGGGCGGTGACGGCAGCGGTGATGGTGCGGGCGGCGCGGCCGGGCCCGTGGCGGGCGGCGGCGGGAAGGGACGCGGGGCCACGTACAAGGCGCTGATGAACGGCGTCAGCTACATGATCCCGTTCGTGGTCGTCGGCGGGCTGCTGATCGCCGTGTCCCTCGCGCTGGGCGGTCACGCCACCCCGGAGGGCATGGTCATCCCCAAGGGCTCGTTCTGGGCGCATGTGAACGACATCGGTGTCATCGGGTTCAAGCTGATGGTGCCGATCCTCTCCGGCTACATCGCCTACGCCATCGCGGACCGGCCGGCGCTGGTACCGGGCGTGATCGGCGGGTGGCTGGCCAACACCGGCGAGTTGTACGACTCCAAGGCAGGGGCGGGCTTCATCGGGGCCATCGTCACCGGCTTCCTGGCCGGTTACCTGGTGTCGTGGATCAAGAAGGTCGAGGTGCCGAAGTTCGCCCGGCCGATCATGCCGGTGATCGTGATCCCGGTCGTGGCGACGACGGCGCTGGGGCTGTTCTTCATCTACGTCATCGGCAGACCGATCTCCTGGGTCTTCACGCATCTGACCGACTGGCTCGCCGGGATGACCGGTTCCAGCGCGGTCCTGCTCGGCGCGGTGCTCGGGCTGATGATCGCCTTCGACATGGGCGGGCCGGTCAACAAGACCGCGTTCCTGTTCGGCTCGGGTCTGATCGCGTCGGGCAACCAGACGGTGATGGGGATGTGTGCTGCCGCGATCCCGGTCATGCCGCTCGGACAGGGCCTGGCCACGCTGATCCGCCGACGGCTCTACTCCGAGCAGGAGCGGGAGACCGGGATGGCGGCGCTGTTCATGGGGCTCTTCGGCATATCCGAGGGCGCGATACCGTTCGCCGCGGCGCGCCCGGCACAGGTCATTCCGGCGAACATGCTGGGCGGCGCGGTGGCCGGCGCGGTCGCGGGGATGGCCGGAGTCAAGGACGCGGTGCCACACGGCGGTCCGATCGTGGCGGTGCTCGGCGCGGTGGGCTCGGTGCCGGCGTTCTTCCTGGCCGTGGTGGCCGGCACGGTGGTGACGGCGCTCGCCACCATTGCGCTGGTCGACCTGTCCGGGCGCAAGAAGGAGGGCGCCACGGGGCCGGTGCCGGTGAGCGAGCCGGTGCCGGTCGGCGTACTGGCGGGGGCCAGGGTGGGGGCTGGTGTGGATTCGGGCGCGGATTCGGGTGCCGGCGCCGGTGCCGGGTCGGTCTCGGGGCCTCGTACGCGTACGGGCACAGGCGCGGGCACCGATGCCGGGGCGAGTACGGACGCCGGGGCAGCCACGGACACCGAGGCGGGCGCGGATGCCGGCACGAGCGCGGACGTGGGAGCGGGCGGCGGTGAGGTGTTGTCCGGGTATCTGAGTGAGGCGACCGTCAAGGTGCGGCTGGACGCCACGGAGAAGGAGGCGGCGATCCGCGAGATGGCCGAGCTGCTGGCGGGCAGTGGGAGGGTCGCGGACGTGGCCGAGCTGGTACGGGTCGCGCTGGCGCGCGAGGCGCAGGGCAGTACCGGCCTCGGCGAGGAGATAGCGATCCCGCACGCCAAGACGGACGCGGTCACGTCGCCGGTCGTCGGCTTCGCCCGCTCGGCGGCGGCGGACGGCATCGACTGGGGCTCCCTGGACGGCACGCCGGCCCGGCTCGTCTTCATGATCGCGGTACCGCGGTCCGCCGCCGGTGACGAGCATCTGCGCATCCTGGCACTGCTCTCGCGCAGGCTGATGGACGACGGGTTCCGGGAGCGGCTGCGGGGCGCGCCGGACACGGCGGCGGTCCTCCGGGTGCTGGGCGAGATCCAGCAGAAGGAGATGTAGGGGAGATGTAGGGGGAGGAGATTCAGGGGGTGTGGTGGGGGTGCAGTGACAGGAGAGATCGTGGGTGAAGTGCAGTAGGCGACGGGCCCCGCGCCGTCGGGTGACCGGACGGTGCGGGGCCCGCTTTCGGATGCGCTGTCGGACTCGCTGTCCCCTGCGCCGTCGGATGCGTTGTCCGAGCTTCGGCGTTGGCCGGGATGTGGCGTTGCCCGGGGATGTGGCGTTGCCCGGGGGGTAGCGCCGGATTACTGGCCGCGCGGTGGCAGGGGCCGGGACGGGGGCCGGTTCACTGGCCGCCCGGGACCTTGGAGGGGTTGTCGCCCGCCGCCGCGGCGGCCTCGCTGAAGATGTCCGGCTCCAGGTAGATCACCCGGGCGATCGGTACCGCCGCACGGATCCGGTCCTCGGCCGCGTTGATCGCGTCCGCGACCTCCTTGGCGGTGTCGTCGTGCCGTACCGCGATCTTGGCGGCGACCAGCAGTTCCTCCGGCCCCAGGTGGAGGGTGCGCATGTGGATGACGCGGGTGACGGTGTCGCCGTCCACCACGGCCTCTCGGATCTTGGCGACCTGCTCCGGGCCCGCGGCCTCGCCGAGGAGCAGCGACTTGGTCTCGGCGGCCAGGACCAGGGCGATCAGGACGAGGAGGGCGCCGATGCACATCGTGCCGATGCCGTCCCAGACACCGTTGCCGGTGGCGAGGGTGAGGCCGACGCCGGCCAGCGCCAGGACGAGACCGATCAGCGCGCCGAAGTCCTCCAGGAGGACGACCGGCAGCTCGGGAGCCTTGGCGCGGCGGACGAACTGGGCCCAGCTCTGCTCGCCGCGCAGTTCGTTGGACTCCTTGATGGCCGTACGGAAGGAGAAGCCCTCGGCGATGGTGGCGAAGATCAGGACGCCGACCGGCCAGTACCAGTTGTCCAGCTCGTGCGGTTCGCGGATCTTCTCGTAGCCCTCGTAGAGCGCGAAGACACCGCCGATGGTGAACAGGACGATGGAGACGAGGAAGCCGTAGATGTAGCGCTCACGGCCGTAGCCGAAGGGGTGTTCCGCGGTGGCGGCGCGCTTGGCCTTCTTGCCGCCGAGCAGCAGCAGGCCCTGGTTGCCGGAGTCGGCGATGGAGTGCACGCCTTCGGCCAGCATCGAGGAGGAGCCGCTGAAGGCGAACGCCACGAACTTGGCCACGGCGATGGCCAGATTGGCGCCCAGCGCCGCGACGATCGCCTTTGTCCCGCCTGATGCGCTCATAAGTGCCGCACGTCCTTCCGTCGACCAAGCGGTCTTTACCGCCTCTTTAACACTGTGCGGCGGTCATTGTCGCAGCCCGGCCGGCGCACCGCGCGGCGGGCCGGAGGCGGCCCGCCGCCGTCACCGACGCCACCGCCGTCACGCCACGACCGTGGCCCTGAAGACCGTGCCCGCTCCGGAGAGGGTCACGCGTTCGCCGGCACGTACGTAGACGGACTCCCCCGGCGCGAGCCGCAGTCCGTCCTCCCTCCCGGCGTCCGCGCCGCGCACCGTGGCCGTCCCCGCCGTGCACAGCAGGATCTGTGCCGTACGGGAGGGGAGCGCCCGCGCCTCGCCGTCCGGCGCCAGGACGAAGCGGGAGAGCCGGAACTCCTCGGTCGGCGTCCGGTAGACCTCCTCACCGTCGCTCTGCCCCGGCTCCCCCGGCTCCCCCGGCTTCTCCAGCTCCCCCGGCTCCCCCGGCTTCTCCGACTCCTCCGGCTCCTCCGCCTTCTCCGGGTGCAGTACGCCGGCGTCCCGCGCCTCGAAGCGGACCACCCGCAGCAGCTCGGGCACGTCCACGTGCTTGGGCGTCAGTCCGCAGCGCAGCACGTTGTCGGAGTTCGCCATCAGCTCGACGCCGAGGCCGCTGATGTAGGCGTGCGGGACGCCCGCGCCGAGGAAGAGCGCCTCACCGGGCCGCAGCCGTATGTGGTTCAGGAGCAGGGCGGCGATGACGCCCGGGTCGCCCGGGTGGTGGCGGGCGAGGGTGACGCAGGCGGCGTACGCGTCCGCGTACGGGCCGCCGGCGGCAGCCAGACGGTCCGCCGCGGCGGCGGTCCGCTCCACCGTCGCGGCCATCATGTCCTTCTCGGCGCTCAGTACGGCCGTGAGGACCTCGCGTAGCGCGGCCTGCTCGGAGGCGGCGCGCAGGATGTCGGCGTACGGCTTGAGGTCGTCGACGCCCAGGCCCTCCAGCAGCTCGGCGGTCCGGGCCGGCTGCCGGAAGCCGCACAGCCCCTCGAAGGGCGTGATGGCGCAGATCAGCTCGGGCTTGTGGTTGGCGTCCTTGTAGTTGCGGTGCGGGGCGCCTATGGGGACACCGCGCTTCTCCTCGTCCGCGAAGCCCTCCCGGGCCTGTGCCAGGTCCGGGTGGACCTGGAGGGACAGCGGGGAGCCGGCGGCGAGCACCTTGAGGAGGAACGGCAGCCGGGGGCCGAAGGCCCGTACGGAATCGGGACCCAGCTCGCCTTCCGGATCTGCGGCGATCACCTCGGCCAGGGAGACCGGGCCGGCGCCGCGGTCGATACGGGAGGGGGCGCCGGGGTGGGCGCCCAGCCACATCTCGGCCTGCGGCTCACCGGTCGGCTCGGTGCCGAGCAGCTCGGGGAGGGCGGTGGTGGAGCCCCAGGCGTAGGGGCGCACGGTGTTCGCGAGGCGGTCCATGGTGAGGGTTCCTGTCATGTGATGCGTACAGGCAAGGAAAGGGCGAGGGGACGGTGAGGGAAGGGCGAGGGAAGAGTGAGGCGCGGGGCGTGACCCATGACGCATGACGCATGATGCATGACGCCTGCGTATGGGAGCGCGGAAGGCGAGCCATGGTGCTACGTGCACAGGACGAGCGTGCCGCGCGACGGATTCACAGGGGCGGAGCGGGCCGGCCGGCCCGGCCGTTCATGGTGCCTCGGTGTCGGCGAGCGCCAGGTAAACGGCGGCGAAATCCGTGATGGCCAGCAGCTCGGCGGCGGACTCCAGGGCGCTGCCGTCCTCCGGCTCCAGTTCGCTGACCGCGACCTCGCGCTCCTGGGCCAGTTCGCGGGCGGCGGGCGCCGCGGACAGCGGGCCCATGGCGCGCTCGCGCAGCAGCACGGCGCGGGCGTGCAGGGGGCGGGCTGTTCGACCCGGTCGCGGAAGAAGTCGTCCGGGTCGGCGCCGGCCGCGAGCGCGCCGGCCAGGAGGGTGCCGTGCGCGGTGAGCGCCTCGGGAAGCTCGGCGGCCAGCGCGGGCCGGCCGGCCAGGCCGGTCAGTACGGTCGCGAAGTGCCGGCCGATCGCCCCGGCGACGGTGCCTTCGGTCCAGATCAGCGGCAGTGCGTCGGCGAGCTCGGCGGCCAGGGTCTTGGCCGGGTTGGTGTACGTGGCGACGGCGGGCCCGCACCGCTCGGCGACGTGGTCGAGGCGGTCGGCGAGCTTGCCCAGCGCGTCGGGCGGGGCGTCGAGCAGGCCGATGCGGTCGGCCAGCGCGAGCAGCGGGATCAGCAGCGACCACAGGGTGCCGGGGGCGGCCGGGGGCGCGCCCTCGATGTCGAACTCGGTGTCGTACGAGGTGGTGGCCAGCGGAACGGCCAGTCCGCGGGCCTGGACGACGGCGTCGGCCAGCGGCGAGCCGGCCGGGGTGACGCCGACCACCGAGCAGCCGCGGCGGTAACTCTGTTCGATCAGCTCGGCCAGGCCCGGGTCGGAGCCGTCCGGCCCCGCGATGAGCAGCAGGTCCAGCGGGCCGGTCCAGCCGGGCAGGGCCCAGCGCAGGGCGCCGGTGCGGGGTGCGACGCCGGTGGGCCGGATCAGGACGACGGGGCAGCTTCCGCCGCCGAGGGCGCCGAAGAGGTCGGCGACGCAGGAGGCGGCCGGTCCGGGACCCGCGACCAGTACGGCGCGGGGCCGTCCATCGGGCTCCAGGCCCGGGATGCCGGCCTCGACGGCGTGCCGGGCGGCGGTACGGACCCGGGCCCCGGACTGGGCGACGCCGCGCAGCAGCCCGTACCGGTCGGTCCGGGCCAGGGCTTCGGGTGCGTCGAGCAGTGACTCGTCGAGCATGGTGGGCGCTGCCTCCGATCGCCGTACGGGTGGCTGGCGTGCCGGGCGCCCCGGCCGGACCGGGGCGGTTCCGGGTCGGGCTGCTGGCTCAGGCGGGGCGGCGGGCCTCGTCGACGAGGAGGACGGGGATGCCGTCCCGTACGGGGTAGGCCAGGCCGCAGTCCCCGGCGGTGCAGACCAGCTCGGCGGGGTCGGCGCTCGTCCTGTCCTCCAGCGGGGCGTGGCACGCCGGGCAGGCGAGGATCTCAAGCAGGCTGGCTTCGACCGGCATGGGAGGTGTCCCTTCGAGGTGATTGCGGTGCCGCCAGCCTACCGCCGGGGGCCGCGGCGGCCGTGCCCGGGGACGGGTGGCGGCGGGCGGCCGGGACGGGCTTCGTGGGCGGCGGTGCCGGCCGTACGCAGACGCCGGGGCCGGACGAGTACCAACCCGACCCGCTTCCCGGCTCTGCCCGCTCCCCGGCCCGGCCGGCGCTCAGCCCCGTACGATCGCCAGCACCTCGTCACGCACCCGGTCGACCGTCTCGCGGTCGCGCGCCTCGACGTTCAGCCGCAGCAGCGGTTCGGTGTTGGAGGCGCGGAGGTTGAACCACCAGTCGGCGGTGGTGACCGTCAGGCCGTCCAGCTCGTCCAGCTCGACGCCTTCGCGGCCCTCGTACGCGGTCCGGATCGCGGCGAGCCGGCCCGTCTGGTCCTCGACCGTGCTGTTGATCTCGCCGGAGGCGGCGTACCGGTCGTACTGCGCCACCAGGTCCGCCAGCGTCCCGGACTGCTCACCGAGCGCCGCCAGGACGTGCATGGCGGCCAGCATGCCGGTGTCGGCGTTCCAGAAGTCGCGGAAGTAGTAGTGGGCGGAGTGCTCACCCCCGAAGATCGCTCCGGTCCTGGCCATCTCCCCCTTGATGAAGGAGTGCCCCACCCGGGTACGGACGGCCGTGCCGCCGTTCTCCGCGACGACCTCGGGCACCGACCAGGAGGTGATGCAGTTGTGGATGACCGTGCCGCCCGGGTGCTTGGCCAGCTCGCGGGCGGCGACCAGGGCGGTGATCGCGGACGGGGCGACCGGGTCGCCGTTGCCGTCCACGACGAAGCAGCGGTCGGCGTCACCGTCGAAGGCCAGGCCGATGTCGGCGCCGGTCTCGCGGACCCGCTCCTGGAGGTCGATGATGTTCTTCGGGTCCAGCGGGTTGGCCTCGTGGTGGGGGAAGGTGCCGTCCAGCTCGAAGTACATCGGGTCCAGTTCCAGGGGCAGGCCCTCGAACACGGTGGGGACGGTGTGTCCGCCCATGCCGTTGCCCGCGTCCACCACGACCTTCAGCGGGCGGATGCCGGACAGGTCCACCAGGCGCCGCAGGTGCGCCGCGTAGTCGCCGAGCACATCGCGCGAGGTGATCGTGCCCGCCTCGGCCGCCGGCTCCGGCGCCCCGTCCCGCGACCAGCGCTCCACCAGCGCACGGATCTCCGCGAGCCCGGTGTCCTGGCCGACCGGGGCCGCACCCGCCCGGCACATCTTGATCCCGTTGTACCGGGCCGGGTTGTGCGAGGCGGTGAACATCGCGCCCGGCAGGTCCAGCGCGCCACTGGCGAAGTACAGCTCGTCGGTCGAGCAGAGCCCGATCTCGGTCACGTCCACACCGCGCGCCGCGGCGCCGCGCGCGAAGGCCCGCGACAGGCCGGGCGAGGAAGGCCGCATGTCGTGCCCGATCACGATCGCGTCCGCGGCGGTGACCTCGGCGAAGGCCGCGCCGAACAGTTCGGCAAGCGACTCGTCCCACTGGTCGGGGACCACACCGCGCACGTCGTACGCCTTCACGATCTGCGACAGATCAGTCACAGCCAGCCCTCCTGGAGTCTCTACGGTGCCTTCAACCTACCCGGAAAGGGGAAGGTCAGGCCGCATCCGTACGGGCCCTGACCTCCCTGCGGGCCCCGGCCTCCGTACGGGCTTCGACGCACGTACGGACACCGCCGCACGTACGGACACCGCCGCACGTACGTCATGGCGGCATCCCGCGTCAGGGCAGCATCCAGCCGAGCACGGCCGTGCTCTGGCCGACGACGATCAGACACATCACCAGGAGCAGCCCCAGGCTCCACAGCAGGACCTTCCGCAGCAGATCCCCCTCCCGTCCCGCGAGTCCCACCGCCGCACACGCGATCGTCAGGTTCTGCGGGGAGATCATCTTGCCCAGCACCCCGCCCGAGCTGTTGGCCGCGGCCAGCAGTACGGGCGGGAGCCCGGTCTGCTCGGCGGCGGTGACCTGGAGCGCCCCGAAAAGCGCGTTGGCGGAGGTGTCCGAGCCGGAGACGGCCACACCGAACCAGCCCAGTACGGGCGAGAGAAAGGCCAGTCCGGCACCCGCCGCCGCCACGAAGTGCCCGATGGTGGCGGCCTGTCCGGAGAGGTTCATCACATAGGCCAGGGCCAGGACCGAGGTCACGGTGACGATGGCGTGCCGCAGTTCGTGGACCGTGGCGGCCCATTCCCGCAGGGCCGTACGGGCGTTGACGCCGAGTACCGCGGCGGTGAGCGCGCCGGCCAGCAGCACCAGCGTGCCGCCGGTGGCGATCAGGGGCAGCGTGAAGACGTTGCCGCCGACCGGCTTCCCGTCGGGGGACACGACGTTCAGGAAGGGCCAGTCGACGGTGCGGGTCGCCCGGGACAGGAGGTCTTTGACGGGCGGGATCTGGGCGAGGGAGAAGACGGCGACGATCAGGGCGTAGGGGGCGTAGGCCCGTACGGTCTCGCGGCGGCTGTCACGAACGTCCGGGGCCCGGTCGCGTACGTCCGTGGGTGCCCGGTCACGTCCCGGACCGGTAACTGGCACGGCAGCCGGACCGGTGACCGGATCGGCGACCGGCACGGCTGCCGGACCGTCGCCCGGCGTCACGGCCGGCTTACGGACACCGGGCACCGTCATCAGCGCCGCGGCCCCCGCCAGCGCCGCCCCGATGTCCGCGAGCTGCGCCGAGACGTAGTTGGACGCCAGGAACTGGGCGGCGGCGAAGGCCGTCCCGCAGGCGAGCGCGGGCACCCAGGTCTCGCGCAGCCCGCGCCGCCCGTCCACCAGGAAGACCAGCAGCAGCGGGACGAACAGCGCGAGCAGCGGGGTCTGCCGCCCCACCACGTCGGCGACGGAGTCCAGTGGCAGGCCGGTGACCTGGGCGAGCGTCACCACGGGCGTACCCATCGCACCGAAGGCGACCGGCGCGGTGTTGGCGACCAGCGCGAGCACCGCGGCCCTGACCGGGTCGAAGCCGAGCGCGACGAGCATCACCGCGCTGATGGCCACGGGCGCCCCGAACCCGGCCAGCGCCTCCAGCAGCGCCCCGAAGCAGAACGCGATCACCAGGGCCTGGACGCGGGGGTCGGCGGAGAGCCGGGAGAAGGAGCGGCGCAGCACGTCGAAGTGGCGGGTGCGGACCGTCATCCGGTACACCCACAGGGCGTTGACGACGATCCACAGGATCGGGAAGAGGCCGAAGAGCGCGCCCTGCGCGGCGCTGGAGAGGGCCTGCTCCGGCGGCATGCCGAAGACGGGCCAGGCGACGGCGAGGGCGGCGGCCAGGCCGACGGGCCCGGCGTGATGGGCGCGCATCCGCACCGCGCCGAGCAGGGCCAGGACGGTGGCCAGCGGCACCGCGGCGACCAGGGCGGAGAGCGCGAGCGAGCCCGCGACCGGTTCCAACTGCTGGGTGAACACCGTGGACATACGACCTCCCGGCGAGCAGCGCCCAGGAATGATCGGGTCCGCGCCGGGCCGGAGTCAATGCCTCGGACGCCGGTACGGGCCCGGGTCCGGTGCCGGTACCGGTGCCGCGACGCATGCGCCCGCCCCGTACCGAAACCCGAAGGTCGAAGGCTGAAGGACGAAGCCCGCAGACCGAAAGCCGAAGTCCGCAGGCCGAAGTCCGAAGGAGTCGGCGCTCTCAGGAGTCAGGCGAGCGCAGCACCCTCAGGTGCCCTCGGCGGGCGACTTCCATGGGGTTGGCCTCCCGGCCGCCCGGCCCCATGGCCTGCGGCCCACCGCCGGCCCCGGCCGCGCGTTCCTGTGGACGGGCCGCCTCGCGCACCGCGTTGGCGAGCGCTTCGAGGTCGTCGCCACTGGGGCGGGACGGTCCGGTTTCGGTGGCGAGACGTACGACTTCCCAGCCTCGTGGGGCGGTCAGCCGCTCGGAGTGCTCGGCGCACAGGTCATAGCAGTGGGGCTCGGCATAGGTGGCGAGCGGTCCGAGCACGGCGGTCGAATCCGCGTAGACGTACGTCAGCGTTGCGACGGCGGGGCGGCCGCACGCAGTGCGCGAACAGCGACGTACAGGGCTCACGACGTTGGACGGTACCGCACTCTTGAGCGGGCCGCGATGACTCTCCACGACCTCACCCGTCCGTGTCGTCCCGGTTCGTCCGGTGCGTCTGACCTGGGCACCCTCAATCTGACCTGCGCTGGGAGGACTGCGCCGACCGGCGGACACCGGGAAACGCGCCTCGGGATCACGTCACGACTCGATGCATTTCGTGTCATTCCCGATGAGATCTGCGGTCTCATGGAGAGGTGCAAACGAACGCAACGGACATCGGACCGGTCACTCGGCGACATGGAACGCGGGCCCCGGCTCTCCCGTTCCGATCGCCCCGTGGCGGTTACGCTCGATGCTGATGGACACCCCTGTACCTCCCCCGGACACCGCCGGGGGGAGCCCCAGTCCGGCCGGGCCGCGTCCCCGCCACCGCGACCGCCACGGCCGTGGCATGCGCGGACCGATCGCACCTCCGCAAGTACCCCTGTCCGTGAGCCGGGCCGACGCCTTCGCCGATCTCGTGTACGACTCCCGGGACCGCCTGGAGCGCCGCTGGCCGCAGCTTGCCGAGGTCGAGTTCCTGGCCAGTGAGGTGCCCGCGTTCGGCCCGGAGGAGGACGCCGCGCTCGCCGCCGACGCGGGCGGCGTACCGCTGGGCCGGCTGCTGCCGGCCTCGGACGGCCACCGTGACCGGGTCGTCATCTACCGGCGCCCGGTGGAGATCCGTACGAAGAACCGGGACGAGCGGGCGCTCCTGGTCCACGAGGTCGTCGTCGAACAGGTCGCCGAACTGCTCGGCCTGGCGCCGGAGTCGGTGGACCCGCGCTACGGACAGGACTGAGGCGTGCGCGCAAGGTGACCGGCGGCCGGTTCGGCGGCGGCCGATCGGGCTGTCCGGTCAGCCGCTCAACCGGTCAGTCGCTCAACCGCCCAACCGGCCAACCGGCCAACCGCTCAGTCCAGCAGCAGGGACAGATCCTGACGCGCCCCCGGCACCACGACCGTCCCCCGGTCGTCCGGCAGCGTCTGGATCGTGAAGGCCGGCAGGCCGCCCTGCGGCAGGGTCAGCGTGCGCGAGGCGTACACCGGCCCGCCGCCTGCCGCCGGCTCGACCGTCAGCGCGTACGACCCCCGCAGCCCCGGAGGAACCGGCGGTTCGACGGCGAGGGTGCTGCCGCCCCGGACCGTGTACGTCTTGCTGACCGGCTCGCCGCCCCCGCTCCCCGCCGACGCCGTGACCTTGACCTTCGCGTCCTTGCCCTTCTCCGGCGCGGTGAGCGAGAGCGTGCCGCCCTTGGCACGGTTGTCGGCGACGGTGGCCCGCGCGCCGACCGGCCGGGTCGCCGGGAGGAACGCCATCTCCTGTTTGCCGCCCGTGCCCCGGGTCACCCGCAGCGCCGCCGCCACGGGGGCCTTGGAGCCGTTGGCCGGAGTCAGCACCAGCGAGCCCGCTTCACCCTTGGTGACGCCGCCCAGCTCCACCGACGCGGTCATCCCGCTCTTGACGCGCAGGGACTCCAGCCCCGCCGGGGTGATCAGACCGCTGGGGGTGGCGAGTTGCACCTTGAGGTCGGCGTCGGCATCACCGGGCGCCACCGCCACCAGGTGGACGGAGGTGGCGTCGGCCGGGATGCCGGGCAGCACCGCGACCGGGCCGGGGTCGGCGGCGGCCGGCAGCCAGTCGCCGCCCAGCTTGGCGTCGGCGGCCTGTACGGAGGCGCCGACCCGGCCCTCGCGCGCGGCGACGTGCAGGGCCGCGTCGGGCGTCGGCGCGGCAGTCAGGGTGGAGAGCAGTACGGGCAGGGTGGAGTGCGGCGGCACGGTGATGCCCTCGCCGGAGGCCGACGCCAAGGACCCGCTCTTGCCGCGCAGTTCGAGGTCGACGACGGCGGGCGTGGCGTCGGGGTTGGTGAGGTGGACGTAGTCCTGCCGGCCCTTCTCGGTGCTCACGCCCGGGAACCAGAAGCTGGTGTCGGGTGCCGTACAGGTCAGGCCCTGGAGACCACGGCCGCCGCCCGCGGCGATGGCCGTGGTCTGCTGCACGCTCCAGCCGGGCGCGAGCGTGCCCTCGGCGGTGCCCACGAGCGCGGGCGCGTCCGCCCGGTCGGTCGTCGCGGTGACCGGCTTCCCGGCCTGCGCCAGCGGCGCGACGGGCTTGGCGTCCCCCTGCCCGGCCGCGGCCGTACCGCTCTCCCGCCCGGGCTTCTTCCCCTTGCTGTCCTCGTTCCCTTGGCTGTCCTTGCCGGTCTTCCCGGCGTCCGCTCTGCCGTCCTTCGCGGTCGGGGCCGGTGTCAGGACCGCCGTACCACGGTGCCCGTCCGCCTTCGCGACCGTGCCTGTGCCTGTGCCTGCACCCGTACCCGTACCCGTGCCCTTGGGTGTGAAGGAGGTGTACGTCGTCTCGCCGACCTCGGAGGAACTGGGCGCGGGGCACAGCAGCGCGGACCGCTCGACGGGCCGCCGGGAGGCGCTCTGCGGGGAGGCGGGCGCCGCGGCGCCGTCCGGGCCGGTGACGACGGCGATGCCGGTGACGGCGGCGAGCGCCACGGTCGCGCCGATCAGGGAAATGGTGGTGCGGTTCACTGGTGGTCGCTCCCGTCGCGACGGGGCTCGGGGTAGGAGCCGTCGAACATCGTGCCGTCGCCGTAGCGCTGGGCCGGCGGCTGTACCGGTTGCTGTGTCCGGCCCTGCGCCTGGTCCGGTACCTGCGCCTGCTCCTGTGGCTGCGCGTACTGATACGCGTCGTACGGGGCGGATTCATACGAATACACCTGGTACG
Source organism: Streptomyces sp. MST-110588 (assembly GCF_022695595.1). Taxonomy (NCBI): domain Bacteria; kingdom Bacillati; phylum Actinomycetota; class Actinomycetes; order Kitasatosporales; family Streptomycetaceae; genus Streptomyces; species Streptomyces sp. MST-110588. Next base: position 4,988,235 of record NZ_CP074380.1, on the reverse strand, counting down.
GATCGGCCTGGTAGGAAACCTCTTGGTACGCACCCGCCTGGTATCGGTCCGCCTGGTACGGGTCCGCCGGTGCCTGCTGCTGCCCGTACACCCCGCTCGCGTACGGGTCTTCTTGTGCGTACGCCTGCTGCGGCTGCCACTCCTCGTACCTCTGGTGCGGGTGCTGCGGCTCCCGCGCCTGCCCGTGGTCCTTCGGCCCGTGGTTCTCCTGCCCGGCCTGCCCGGCCTGCCCGGGCTGCGCCGACTGCTGCGGCACGTACGGAACGGCCGCCGGCTCCTCGCCCGTACGCGCTCCCGCAGCACCCGCTGCCACGACATCCGCGGCCGGCCCCGCGCCGGGACCCTCCGCCTGTGCCGCCGCGCGGAGCCTGCGCGCCCGGCGGCCCTCCCCCGCGACCGGTCGCACGGACACCGCGGCCGGGCCCTCCTCGGGCAGGTCGTCGTCGACCTCCCGGCGGCGGCCCGGCAGCGCGAGCACCACCAGGACGACGGCGAGCAGGCCCTGGGCCCACAGCCAGGCGGTACGGCCGAGCGGGTCCTCGTGGGTGAGGTCCAGCCGGCCGCCGTTCGCCGGGAGTTCGAAGCCCTGTGCCCAGCCGTCCAGCGTCACCGCCTTGAGCGGTTTGCCGTCCAAGGTGGCCTGCCAGCCCGGGTCGGCCGCGTCCGCGATGCGCAGCACCCGGCCGTCGGGCCCGTCGGGCAGCTTGGTGTGCGCCTCGACCGGCTCCGCCGCGACCGGCACCGCCTCCTGCGGGCGCGCACCGTCCTTCCCCGCGCCGCCCGTCGCCGTACCGCCCGTCGCCGTACCGCCCGTGCCCGTCCCCGCGCCGGAGACGATCGACACCCGCGAGACCCGCTGGTCCAGGCGCCACAGCGCGCTGCCGTCCTCCTGGCTGAGCCGGGTCAGGCCCGGCGTCCTGTCCAGCACCCGGCCGATCTCGCGCGGCGCTCCGGGCCGCAGCAGGACGTAGCGCACCGCGTAGCCGCCGAGCCGGCTGGTCTGGTCCGCGCCGGAGCCCGCCACGAGGTTGCCGACGACGCCGCCGAGCCGCTGGTCCTCGCCCGCCTCGGCGGCGAGGTCCGCGTCGCCCAGGCTCGCCCCGGAGCCGCGTACGAGGGTGTAGGAGACCCGGTCGGCCGTGCCGTCCAGGACCAGGGTGCGGGCCCGGTCGGAGGTCGCGGACTCCTCCGCCACGAACGCCGGTACCTGTACGGGGTCGCGCCGCTCCAGCGGCCCGGCCGCGCCGGTGATCATCCAGCTCACGGCCGCGTACAGGGGAGCGAGTACGGCGCTGAGCGCGATGAGCACCGCGACCGGCTGCTTCCAGCCGAAGCCCAGCGCCGTCATGCGGGTACGGATGCCCTCCGCGCCGACCGCGGCGGCGCACAGCAGCGCCAGCCCGTAGACGAGGACGGCGGGCCCGGCCCAGTGGGAGCCGTTGGTCCACACCGCGAACAGCAGGCCGGTCAGCGCCGCGCCCCAGGCCGTACGGATGGCGAGCTGCCGCCCGTCGCGCAGCGTGGCGGCGAGTGCGGCCAGCACGATGCCCAGCAGCAGGACGCCGCCCGCCGCCTTCGGCCCGCCCGGGCTCAGTCCCAGCAGGTCCAGCGCGCTCGCCCGGCCGGCGCCGTCCTCCAGTCCGGCTTCCTGGAGGAGGCGGGCGGGGTGGGCCAGCAGCGACAGGGACCAGGGGGCGAGGACGACGAGGGGGGTGAGGACCACGGCGAGCAGACGCAGCCCGTGGGCGAGCAGCCCGCCCCCGAGTCCGCCACCGCCACCGGCACCCGCACCGGCACCGGACCCGCCGCCCGGTCCGCCGCGCCCGCCCTTGCGACCGCCCACGCCCCCGCGCCCGCCCAGCAGCCGTACCGCCATCAGCCCGGCCCCGAGCACCACCGCCAGCGGCCACACCACCGGCGTGAAGGCGGTGGTGAGGGTCAGCAGCAGCGCGTACGCCCATACGGCCCGCCAGCCCGGCCGCGCCCCGGGCTCCAGCCGCAGCCCGCTCGCCGCGACCGCGGCCCGGGCCGTCAGCGGCAGCAGGACGGCCAGGACGGCGGTGCCCACGCGACCGCCCGCCAGCGCGCCGGTGACGGCGGGCAGGAACGCGTACACCACGCTTCCCCAGGCCCGCAGGAGGCGGGAGGTGACCAGCGGCCGGGAGGCGAAGTAGGCGCTCAGGCCGGCCAGCGGCACCGAGCAGACCAGCAGGACGGTCAAGGCGGCGCCGGTGCTGCCGAGGAAGAGGTTCGCCACCAGGGCGAGGACCGCCAGGTAGGGCGGCGCGTCGGCGACGCCGCCGACGCCGACCGGGTGCCAGCCATCGAGGTAGGAGGACCACAGGCCGGAGGCGCCGGCGGGCGCGGGCAGCAGCGCCCCGCCCGCCAGTGCGCCCGTACCGACCAGACCGCGGCAGGCGATGAGGGAGACCAGCAGCAGGACGGCGAAGAGCACCGGCGCGGGGCGGCGGGCGATCCGCTTGAGCCGCGCGAACTGCTCGACCTCCAGGAAGTCGGCGTCCTCGCCGCCGGGTCCGGACTCCACGGCGCCGTGCCGCCCGGCCGGGGCGGTCTCGGCCGTGGAGCGTGCGCCGAAGTTGCTCGCGAACTGTTCGACGGTGGCCCGTACGGTCGCGCCGGGCGGCGGGAAGAGAGGCCGCAGCTCGCTCGCCGGTACCGCGGGCCGGCCCCGTACGCGCCGGGCGGCCAGGATCTTCCCCGGGCGCAGCAGCGTCCCGATGAGGCCGGCGAGTTCGTCGACGGCCTGTCCGGGCGCCTTGCCGACCAGGTAGGCCAGCACCCGCAGCAGCGTGCCCAGAACGATCCGCAGCAGGACGTAGGGCAGCAGGGCCCCGCGCGTATTGGCGAGCAGGGTGTAGACGGCGCCCGCCTTGTCCACGCGGTGCGGGCCGGCGCCGCGCGAGGTGAAGCGTTTGGCGCCGGCGCCCTGGCCGGGCGCCGGGCGGGTCGCCGAGCGGCCCACGCAGTCGATGGGGCGGCGCTCGCGGGCGGACGCCTCGGCGTGCCGGAGCACCGCGTCCGGGGCGACGAGCACCTGGTGTCCGGCGGCCTGGGCGCGCCAGCACAGGTCGACGTCGTCCCGCATCAGGGGCAGCCGCCGGTCGAAGCCGCCCAACTGCTCGTACACGTCGCGGCGGATGAGCATGCCGGCGGTCGAGACGGACAGGACCGGCCGGACCTGGTCGTGCTGGCCCTGGTCCTGCTCGCGCCGGTCCAGGCCCGTCCAGCGGCGCCCGCTGCGGGCGATGCTGACGCCCGCTTCCAGGAGCTGCCGACGGTCGTACCAGCTCCGCAGTTTGGGACCCAGGACGGCGGTTGCGGGGCTGGCGTCGGCGACCCGCAGCAGCTCGGCGAGGGCGTCGGGTTCGGGCGCGCAGTCGTCGTGCAGCAGCCACAGCCACTGGACGGGTTCGCCGTGCGGGAGTTCCGGCATGTCGAACGCCTCGTCGCGCCAGGTGCGGCTGACGGGGTCCCAGCCGCTGGGGCGCTGGAGGTAGGGCAGGTCCTGCGGCGTCAGGACGGGGGCCGTGCGGACCGCTTCGTCGACGGCGGTGCCGAAACCGGAGCGGCGGGCCAGGTGCAGCACGCGTTCGTCGCCGAGGGCCTCTCTCAGCAGTTGGGCGGAGTCGTCCGCGCTGCCGGTGTCGGCGGCGACGATGCTCTGTACGGGGCGTTCCTGGCCGAGCAGTCCGGCCAGCGCGTCGGGCAGCCAGCGGGCACTGTCGTGGGAGACGAGCACGGCGGTGACGACGTGCCGCGGGAATTCGGGGGTGGCTGCGTGGGGGTCGGTCTGCGCGGCCGACTGACTGTGCACGGACATCGAGGTACGGGCCCTCCCCGGGGTCTGGGGGTCCTCCCCCGGCATAGCGCTGCGCTGCTGACTGCGGTGGACGCGCGCGCCCTGTGGGGGCGTTGGTGCGTCTCCGGACGGGGCCCCACACTAATGGCTCACGGCGACACGCCGGACGGCTCGTACGCGACCCGCACGCTTTGTATGCGACGGCGGGCATACGGCGGCCGGGGGCGGCGCGCACCGTTCGGGACGCCGGAGGAAGCAGGTCCGCAGGAAGCGGGACGGATACGCCTGGCAGGGCGCGGCGGCCGGGTGCCGGGGCGGCCGGGTGGGCGAGCGCGCGCCGGGCCGGAGGAAGTGGACGTACGGGCACGCCGTACGGATGTCCGTACGGATCTGCCGTACGCGCCCGTCGAATCACGCGGGCCCGGTCGGACGGGCCCCGGAACGGTGCGGCCGGAAACGGCCGGCTCCCGGTTCGGACCGGTTCAGATCCGTTCGGACCGGTTCCGGTCGGACGGGGTACCGGATCAGCCGGATTCCGTTCGGATGGTTCCGGGTCGGACGGACCCTCTCAGACGGCAGCCTTCTTCAGCCGGCGCCGCTCGCGCTCGGACAGGCCGCCCCAGATGCCGAAGCGTTCGTCGTTGGCGAGGGCGTACTCCAGGCATTCGGACCGGACCTCGCACGCGAGGCAGACCTTCTTGGCCTCGCGGGTGGAGCCACCCTTCTCCGGGAAGAAGGATTCGGGGTCGGTCTGGGCGCACAGTGCGCGCTCCTGCCAGCCGAGCTCCTCGTCCGCCTCCTCGACCAGCAATTCCTGGAACAGCTCGGTCATGTGCGCCCCTCGTCTGTCTTTACGTCCCCGTGATGCAGCCGTTATCGATGGCGGCTGAACGACACGAGTGAAATTACAAGTGTGCCGATCCGGGCCAGTCAAGCTGAGATCTGCTATTGAGCCCCTTATTCACTCTGCGGAACCAAGCGTATGCAGAAAGTGTTCAAATCACCTAAAAATAGGACAGAACCTCAGCGGTACCTCCCGCCACGTCCTTCACACAGTCAAGGACGCGACGGACGGCGTCACCGTTGCACTTCACCCACCGAAGCGGGCTTGATCACATTCCGGTCACAAGAACGCAACGGCGTTTGACGGTGCGGTCGCTGGCGGACTTCTCCCCGCTCCCGACTGCACAAACCTTTCTCTGCGCCGGGTAACTGGATGAGGTGAAACATTTCCACCAAACCGGTCATCCGGTTGACATCGCGCCGGGGACCCGGTCTCCTTGACCCCATGCCAGCGATGCCCGCGCTCCGACTGACCCGTGCCTACGGGTCGCTCTGCGCTGCCCAGGCCCGCTGTCGCTGTTCGAGCTGTTGAAGCCACCGAGCTCCAGCCCTCTTCCCCTGCTTCTGCTCCATCCGCGGCATCCCGCCACCGTGCCGTGGCGCGTCTGCCCCGTGACACCCGTGTCATTCCCGTAGCTCCAGCATTTGCGCCGAGGAACTCCACGCACATGAACAGCGACGTCCAGATCGCCGGCGACCCGCTCGCCGTCCCCCACCTGCTGCCGCCCGTCCCCGCCCACCCGTCCACCGTCGCCGGCTTCGCGGGGCTGGCCCGTGAAGTAGCCGCCGACCGCGCCGCCTGGGCCCCGCTCGTCCGGTACGACGCCACCACCCGCTGGTACCACCGCCTGCGCACCGGTCCCGGTTACGAGGTCTGGCTGCTGAGCTGGCTGCCGGGCCAGGGCAGCGGACTGCACGACCACGGACCGTCCTTCGGCGTGTTCACCGTTCTGGAGGGCGAGTTGACGGAGCGTACGCAGACGGTGGCCGGGGGAGCGGAACGCAGGCGACAGGTGCGGACCCAGACGGTGCGCGGCCTGCGGCCCGGGACACAGCACGTCTTCGCGCCCGGGTACGTCCACGAGGTCGTCAACGACGCGCTCGTACCCGCCGTCAGCCTGCACGTCTACTTCCCCGGCCTGACCGAGATGCCCATGCACCACTGCGCCGGCGTGCGCGACGGCGCGCTCCCCGCGCACGCGCCCGCCGTCCGCCAACCCACCGGCCCCTGAGGACAGGCGCCTTCCACGAACCGGCGCCTTCCACGAACCGGCGCCCGACGCCCCGTCACCTCCGCGAGCACTCGGCGAGCACTCCGTGAACCCCCGCGCCCCCTCAGTACTCCACCGGCCCTCCCCCGGCCACCACCCCTCAACGATCCGGCCCGCGACTGACACACTGCTGTCCATGCGCATTGTGGTTCTGGCCGGCGGTATCGGCGGCGCCCGCTTCCTGCGGGGTCTGAAAGCAGCGGCTCCGGACACGGACATCACCGTCATCGGCAACACCGGTGACGACATCCACCTGTTCGGACTGAAGGTCTGTCCCGACCTCGACACCGTGATGTACACGCTCGGCGGCGGCATCAACGAGGAGCAGGGCTGGGGCCGTACGGAGGAGTCCTTCCACGTCAAGGAGGAACTGGCGGCCTACGGCGTGGGCCCGGACTGGTTCGGGCTCGGCGACCGCGACTTCGCCACCCACATCGTCCGTACGCAGATGCTCGGCGCCGGCTACCCGCTGAGCGCGGTGACCGAGGCGCTGTGCGCGCGGTGGAAGCCCGGGGTGCGGCTGCTGCCGATGTCGGACGACCGCGTGGAGACCCATGTCGCCGTCACGCTGCCCTCCCAGGACACGGCCGGAGGTACGGACGGTGAGGCCGACGGCGCCGGCGAGCGCAAGGCGATCCACTTCCAGGAGTACTGGGTACGGCTGCGGGCCTCGGTCCCGGCGCACGCGATCGTGCCGGTCGGCGCCGACCAGGCCAAGCCGGCGCCGGGCGTGCTGGAGGCGATCGGCGAGGCGGACGTGATCCTCTTCCCGCCGTCCAACCCGGTGGTGAGCATCGGCACGATCCTGGCGGTGCCGGGCATCCGGGAGGCCATCGCGGACGCCGGGGTGCCGGTGGTCGGTCTGTCGCCGATCGTCGGGGACGCGCCGGTGCGCGGCATGGCGGACAAGGTGCTGGCGGCGGTGGGCGTCGAGGCGACCGCGGCGGCCGTCGCCCAGCACTACGGTTCCGGGCTGCTGGACGGCTGGCTGGTGGACACCGTGGACGCGGACACGGTCGCCCGGGTCGAGGCCGCGGGCATCCGCTGCCGGGCCGTACCGCTGATGATGACGGACGTTCAGGCCGCCGCCGCGATGGCCCGCGAGGCCCTGGCGCTCGCCGAGGAGGTCCGCGCGTGACCGTGCCGTCCTACCGGGTCTGGGCGCTGCCCGGCATGCCTCAGGTGCAGGCCGGTGACGACCTCGCCAAGCTGATCGCCGCGGCTGCCACGGCGGAGGGGCTGCCGGGGCTCGCCGACGGCGACATCCTGCTGGTGACCTCCAAGATCGTCAGCAAGGCGGAGGGCCGGATGCTGGAGGCCGTCGACCGCGAGGCGGCCATCGACCAGGAGACCGTACGGGTCGTGGCGCGGCGCGGGACGCTGCGGATCGTGGAGAACCGGCTCGGCCTGGTCATGGCCGCGGCCGGGGTCGACGCCTCCAACACACCCGCCGGGACCGTGCTGCTGCTGCCGGAGGACCCGGACGCCTCGGCGCGGGCCATCAGGGAGGAACTGCGCACGGCGCTCGGCGTGAACGTGGGCGTCGTGGTCAGCGACACCGCCGGGCGGCCGTGGCGCGCCGGGCTGACGGACATGGCGATCGGCGCGGCCGGCGTCCGGGTGCTGGAGGACCTGCGGGGCGGCCAGGACGCGTACGGCAATCCGCTGAGCGCGACGGTGGTGGCGGTGGCCGACGAGCTGGCCGCCGCCGGTGACCTGGTCAAGGGCAAGGCGGACGGGCTGCCGGTCGCGGTGGTGCGCGGCCTGTCCCACGTGGTGACCGCCGGCCCTGCGGAAGACGGCCGAAGCGGGCCGGACGACCGGCCCGGACAGGACGTCCGGTCCGAGCAGGAGGCCCCCGGCGCGCGGGCGATGGTGCGGGGCGCCGCGGACGACATGTTCCGCCTGGGCACCTCCGAGGCCGTACGGGAGGCGGTGACGCTGCGCCGTACGGTGCGGGAGTTCACCGACGATCCGGTGGACGGCGGCGCGGTGCGGCGGGCGGTCGCCGCGGCGCTCACCGCCCCGGCCCCGCACCACACGACGCCCTGGCGGTTCGTGCTGCTGGAGTCCCCCGAGACCCGGCTGCGGCTGCTGGACGCCATGCGCGACGCCTGGATCGCCGATCTGCGCGGGGACGGCTTCGGCGAGGAGTCCATCGCCAAGCGGGTGCGGCGCGGTGACGTGCTGCGCAAGGCGCCGTACCTGGTGGTGCCCTGCCTGGTCATGGACGGCTCGCACACCTATCCGGACGAGCGGCGCAACGCGGCCGAGCGGGAGATGTTCGTCGTCGCCAACGGCGCGGGCATCCAGAACTTCCTGGTCGCGCTCGCCGGGGAGCGGCTGGGCTCGGCGTGGATCTCCTCGACGATGTTCTGCCGGGACGTCGTACGGGAGGTCCTGGAGCTGCCCGGCACCTGGGACCCGATGGGCGCGGTGGCCGTGGGGCGGCCGGCCCAGGCGCCGCCGGCCCGGCCGGCCCGGGACGCCGACGGCTTCGTCCTCGTCCGCTGACCGCCACGCCGTACGCCGTGATACGGGGTCACGGGTGACGGATTCCGCCCGGCCGGCAACCGGGCGCAGTCCTCACAGCCGGGCGATGTCCCCCACGGGGAAGCGGGGCGCGCGCCGTGGCGGTGTGCGCCCCGACAGCAGGATCAGCCGGGCCGCGCGGTGCCGCTGGCCCTCGTACGGGGCCAGGAGTTCGAGCATCTCCTCGTCGGTCGTGCCCCGGCGCCCGGTGAGCGCGTAGCCGATGATCTTCGGGAGGTGGAGGTCGCCGACCGTGATCGCGTCCGGGGCGCCGTTGGCGCGCTGAAGGGTCTCCGCCGCCGTCCAGGGGCCGATGCCGGGGACGGCCTGGAGGCGCCGGCTCGCCTCGGGCAGGTCCATGGCCGCGGCCTCTTCGAGGCGGCGGGCCACCCGGGCGGCCCGTACGACGGTGTCCGAGCGCTTGGCGTCCACGCCCGCCCGGTGCCACTCCCAGGAGGGGATCATCGCCCAGCCGGCGGGGTCGGGCATCACCCGCATCCGCTCCCTGGGGCCGGGCGCGGGCTCGCCGTGCCGCTGGAGGAGCAGCCGCCAGGCGCGGTACGCCTCGTCACTGGTGACCTTCTGCTCCAGGACCGAGGGGATCAGCGACTCCAGCACCAGTCCGGTACGGGCCAGCCGGACGCCCGGGTGGCGGCGCCGGGCCTCGTGGACGACGCGGTGGCGGGGGACGAAGGCCGACGGGTCGTCGGCGGCGCCCAGCAGGGCCGGCAGCCCGTCCAGCAGCCATGCGGCGCCGGGCCCCCATGCCTCGGCCTCGATCAGTCCCTCGCCCCGCAGGGCCCGGACGCACAGGGTGCCCGGTCCCTGGGGTGTACGGCTGGCGCGCCACAGGACGCCCCGGTCCACCGCGAAGGCCGGGTCGCCGGGTCCGCGGCCCAGGACGCACAGGGTGCGTTCGAGGTCGCAGGGGCCGGGCGGGGCCCAGGTGCGGGTGGTGGCGGGCATCCGGACAGGGTAGGCGATGCCACCGGCAACCGGCCGGAGCTGCCTTCCCGCGGCCGGCCGGGGGCGGCTCCCCACGACCGGCCGGTAGGCCCTACTGGTCGGAGGAGAAGCGCACCGCGCCCGCCGGGATCTGTGCGCCGCACCACACCCGCACACCGTCCCGCAGCTCGTTGTCGGCGCCGATGACCGCGCCGTCCCCGATCACCGCGCCCTCCAGGACCGTGCGGGCCCCGATGCGCGCCCCCGCGCCGACCAGGGAGTCCTGCACATGGGCGCCCGCCTCGACGACCGCCCCGTCCAGGACCGTACTGCCCTCGACGCGCGCGCCGGAGCCGATCACCGCGCCCGCGCCGACCGCCGTACCGCCCGAGAGCTTGGCGTCCGGCGCGACATCGGCTCCGTCCATGACCAGGCGGTCGCCGCAGCGGCCGGGTACGGCCGGGGACGGGGCGCGGCCCAGGACCAGGTCGGCGGAGCCGCGTACGAAGGCGTGCGGGGTGCCCAGGTCCAGCCAGTAGGTGGAGTCGACCATGCCCTGGAGGTGGGCGCCGTCGGCCAGCAGCCCGGGGAAGGTCTCCCGCTCCACGGAGACCGGGCGGCCGGCCGGGATGGTGTCGATCACCGAACGGTTGAAGACGTACGCGCCGGCGTTGATCTGGTCGGTGACGATCTCCTCGGGTGTCTGGGGCTTTTCCAGGAAGGCGGTGACCCGGCCGGACGGGTCGGTGGGGACCAGGCCGAAGGCGCGCGGGTCCGCCACCCGGGTCAGGTGCAGGGAGACGTCGGCGCCGGTGGTGCGGTGGGTGTCCACCAATGCCTCGATGTCCAGGCCGGTGAGGATGTCCCCGTTGAAGATCAGCACCGGGTCGCCGGGAGCGGACCGCAGCCGGGAGGCGACGTTGCGGATGGCGCCGCCGGTGCCCAGCGGCTCCTCCTCGGTGACGTACTCCAGGTGCAGCCCCAGCGCCGACCCGTCGCCGAAGTACGGCTCGAAGACCTCGGCCAGGTAGGAGGTGGCAAGCACGATGTGCTCGACGCCGGCGGCGCGGGCGCGGGCCAACTGGTGCGTGAGGAAGGGCACGCCGGCCGCCGGGACCATGGGCTTGGGCGTGTGCACCGTCAGCGGGCGCAGTCTGGTGCCCTTGCCGCCGACCAGGAGGATCGCTTCAGTCACCTTGTCTACTCTGCTTCCTGCTGGGGTCGGCCGGATCGGCGGACCAGTGTAGGCAGATCGTGGCGAACGGACTCTCAGCGGCCCTGGTAGCGGGCCGCGGTGCTGCGTACGGTGCCGAGCTTGTTGTACAGGCGGCGCCCGGGGCAGTCGGTGGCGTAGGCGTCCCGGTGGCCCGAGATGACGCGCATCTTGACCTTGGCGCCCTTCTTGTACCGGGTGCCGCCGTCGGAGACCAGCCGGGTGGCGCCCCGCGGATCGACGTTGGACAGGCCGAGCTTCCACGCGGTCAGCCGGGCCAGGGCGTTGAGGGCGGCCTTCGGCGGACTCGTGCGGGTGTACGTACCGAGAACAGCGATGCCCATGCTGTTGGCGTTGAAACCGAGAGTGTGCGCACCCAGCACGGGCTTGGCAACGCCGCCCGCCCGGCCTTCGTAGACGGTGCCGCATTTGTCCACGAGGAAGTTGTAGCCCAGGTCGCGCCAGCCACTGCTCTTGACGTGGTAGCGGTAGATACTGCGGATGACCGAAGGGGACTGGGAGCACCGGTAGTTGCTGCCGGTGGCACTGTGGTGGATGAAGGCGGCCCGGATGTTGCCGGTGTAGACGTAGCCCTTCTCGCGCAGGGACTCATCGGCGCCCCAGCCTGCCCGGGAGACGATCCGCGGCGGCCGGACGCCGGTCTGCTCCTGGGGCCTGCCCGGGTCGCCGTCCCCGGTGGACGAGCTGCCCGTAGGGGGCCCGTCGTCCCGTGGGCCGTCGTCCCTTGGGCCGTGCGATGACTGAGGGAGCCCCAGGATGCCGCTGATGTCCGACAGCGCCTCGGCCCCGGTCTTCGCCACGTGGTCGAACAGCCACGACCCGTGCGTATGTGCGGGGGCCGGCGTCCCGGCCGGCCCCTGGTCGGCCGGCCGTCCCAAGGTCCGTTCGGAGGTCCGTCCGGCGCGCGGGTCCGGCGCCGGTGCGGGCGGCGGGGCGCCACCCGGGTCCACGAGTTCCAGGCGCAGCCCGTCCGGGAGCGCGGCGCGGGCTCGGGCGCGCCCGCCGGACCGCGCGGAACCGGCCCGGTCCGGTGATCCGGCCTCCGGCGAGCCGGCCTGCGGTGATCCGCCTTGCGGTGATTCAGCCCGCAGTGATTCAGCCCGCGGTGATCCGGCCTCCGGTGAGACACGTACCTGTACGGCGTCGGACGCGCCGACCCACAGGGGCGCGGTGCTGCCCCGTACCGCGCTGCCCCGCCCTTCGGCGCTGTCCGGGTCGGGAGCGTCCTCGTCGTGCGTCTGGAGGTCCTGCCAGTGGGACCAGACAGCGGTGTCCGAGGCCCGCGTACGGACCTGGACGCGACCGCGCAGATCGGCGCCGGGATCGTCCCAGACGACTCCCACCAGCGAGAACGGCTCGGTGTTCCGGGCGGACAGGCCCCGGGTGCCGGGCACTGCGCCGCGGACGCCGGGCCCCAGGGGGACCAGCGGCAGGGACCGGGTGCTGCCCGGGAGTCCGGCCGGTGCGGCGGGCGCGGCGGGCAGGGCGGACACGACGGGCAGGGCAGAGGCGGCGGGCCGGGCGGGTGCGGTGACCCCGGGAGCCGGCGCACCGGCGTCCCCGGCGGCGTCCGCCCCGGCCGGGAGGGCGAGCGGGAGAACGAGGGCGGCGGTGCACGCGACGCCGAGCGAGGAAGCGAAAAAGGCACGCATAATGCAAATCGTGGACATATAGCTCGGCGCCTGCCAACCGACGCCTGACGGCGTGTCGGGCGCGGCGGCGCTCGGCGCACCTCCGCCCGACCGGTTGGCGGCAGGGCCGCGCGCGTACTCTGACAGTGATGAACGCCACCGATCGCACCCCCGCCGACCTGCTGCGTTCCGCGCTCGCCGCGGACCCGGCCCGCCCGCTCGTGACCTTCTACGACGATGCCACCGGTGAACGCGTGGAACTGTCCGTGGCCACTTTCGCCAATTGGGTGGCGAAGACCGCCAACTACCTCCAGGGAGACCTCGCGGCCGGCCCCGGCGACCGCCTCGCCCTGCTGCTGCCCGCCCACTGGCAGACCGCGGTGTGGCTGCTGGCGTGCTCCTCGGTGGGCGTGGTCGCGCAGATCGGCGGCCCGAGCGCACCCGCCGACGTCGTCGTCAGCGGCCCGGACACGCTGGAGGAGGCCCGCGCCTGCACGGGCGAGCGGGTGGCGCTGGCACTGCGCCCGCTGGGCGGCCGGTTCCCGCAGCCGCCGCAGGGCTTCGCGGACTACGCGGTGGAGGTGCCGAGCCAGGGCGACCGCTTCGCGCCGTACGCGCCCGTGGACCCGGACGAGCCCGCGCTGGCCGTCGAGGGCCGGGAACTGACGGGGAGCCAGGTGGTGGAGCAGGCCCGCGCGGACGCCGCCCGGCTCGGGCTCACCCAGGGCTCGCGGCTGCTGTCCGGCCTGCCGTACGACACGTGGGAGGGGCTCTCGGCCGGGCTGCTGGCGCCGCTGGCCGCCGGCGGGTCGGTGGTGCTCTGCCGCCACCTCGGGCAACTGGACGCGGCCGGGCTGACCAAGCGTCAGGAGAGCGAGCGGGTCACCCACACCGCGGTGTGAAGCGGCGCCGCTGCGGCTCCTGCGCCCGTACGAAGACGCCGCGCTGACGGACTGACATGCGCGGACACCGGCACGGCGGCGCCCCCCTCCGCCGCCCTCCCGCGCCCCGGCGCCCTCCCCCGTCCGGCGCAGGGTCCGCCCGGCGAAGCCGTCCCCCACAGATCCCGCGGTCATGATCTGGGAGAACACACAACCAAGCGCGGCATTCGCACGTCTGCCTGTTCGACCGGAGGCCCCCGTGCGGGCGCGACACCGACTCCGCGAGGGATGGACGCATACGTGACCGAGAGCCCCAAGGCCCCTTCCGACGCCGACACCGACGCTCAGGAACCCGCCGCCGTACCCCGGCGCAAGCGACGATGGCTGCGCTGGACCGCGCTGGGTGCCTCCGTCGTGATCCTGGCCGGTGCGGGAGCGGGCTGGCTCGTCTACAACAAGCTCGACGGCAACATCCGTACCGATGCCGCCACGGAGAACGAGCTGGAGCGGTACGAGGCGCAGCGGCCCCCCGCCGAGCCCACCGACGCACAGAACATCCTGCTCATCGGCTCGGACAACCGGGGCGGCGGCAAGGGCAACGACCAGTACGGCCAGGACAGCGGCACCCAGCGCTCGGACACCACGATCCTGCTGCACCTGGCGGCGGACCGGAAGAGCGCCACCGCCGTCAGCATCCCGCGTGACCTGATGGTGGAGGTGCCGGCCTGCAAGCGGACGGACGGGCAGCGGGTCCGGCCGCAGCACGTCCAGTTCAACTGGTCCTTCGAGTTCGCGGGGGCCGCCTGCACGATCCGTACGGTCGAGAAGATGACCGGGATCCGCATCGACCACCACATGATCGTGGACTTCGTCGGGTTCAAGAGGATGGTGGACGCGGTGGACGGCGTCGAGGTGTGCCTGACCAAGCCCGTCAACGACAAGGCCGCCCACCTGGTGCTGCCGGCCGGCCGCCAGACGCTGCACGGCGAGGACGCGCTCGGCTACGTACGCGCCCGCAAGAGCCTGGGCAACGGCAGCGACACGCAGCGGATAGAGCGGCAGCAGCAGTTCCTGGGCCAGTTGGTGAAGAAGATCCGCAGCAACGGCGTGCTGCTCAACCCGGGACGGCTCTTCCCGGTGCTGGACGCGGCGACCAGTTCGCTCACCACGGACCCGGGCCTGGCGTCACTGAAGGACCTGTACGAGCTCGTACGGGGCATGCGCGACATCCCGGCCGACAAGGTGCAGTTCCTGACCGTGCCGCGGCAGGCGTACCGCTACGACGCCAACCGTGACGAGCTGGTGCAGCCGGCCGCCGGCCGGCTCTTCGAGCAGTTGCGCAAGGACCGTCCGGTGGTGGTCCGGCCGGCCCCCACGGACGGCTCCCGCGACCCGGACAACACCGCGGACTACGATGATCCGGCCCAGGACGGGAAGAAGCAGGACGACAATGGGCAGGACGGAAAGAACCGGGACGCGAAGCAGCAGGACGGGAAGAATCGCCACGTAACGGGTTCTCCCGAACCCTCCCCGTCGGCCCCGACGTTCCGGGGAACCACCGCAGAACGCGGAATCTGCGAATAAAAGCCTCGTAAAGGTACGCTCATCGACTCGAAAGGTTGGGGTGGATTGCCCAGTTGTAGGGGAGTGGAATTTGTCACGGGCGTCGCCCGGCGCTGAACTGGGCGGATAGTGTGAGCGATCCGGTCCGCACGACCACGCTGACCGCGCATTGCACAATCGACCGACCGAGCGCCTTGAGGGGGAGGCGCCGCGTGGCACCGACGGAGGACTCAAGGCACCGTGGATGCGCAAGGCCGTGGGCGAGGGGACGAGATCGATCCCGCCGATCAGTGGGTGTTCAACCCGGACACCGGCAATTACGAGCTGCGGCTGGACCCCGCCGGTCATCCGGCGCCCCAGCCGGCCCGGCCGTCCCAGCCGGCCCCGCCCCGGTCCCCGTCCTCGGGCCGTACGGGACCCCCGTCCCCCGGCGCGGGGGACGCGCCGGGCAGCGGCCGGGCACCCGCCCGGGAGCCGGTCCAGGACACCGACACCCGTGAGCTGCCGGTCCAGCGCAACCGCCGGGCCGCGCGCCGCCCGTCGGCCCCTGGCGGCCCGGCCGACGCCGCCCGCGGCTCCGGCGACGGCCCGCCGCGCGGCCCCACCAGCCGCCGCAAGCCCAAGCCGAAGAAGTCCGGCAAGAAGAAGGCGCTCTACTGGACCGCCGGCACGCTCGGCTTTGTGCTCGTCGTGGGCTGCGGCGGGCTGTACTTCGTCTACCAGCACCTCAACGGCAACATCTCCAAGGTGGACGTCGGCGAGGAGAACGACGCGGTCACCGACGGCCCGGTCAACATCCTGATCATCGGTACGGACGCCCGGAAGGGCAAGGGAAACCAGGGGTACGGGGACGCCGGCAGCGTCGGCCACGCCGACACCACGATCCTGATGCACGTCTCCCGGGACCGCACCAACGCCACCGCCCTGAGCATCCCCCGCGACATGATCACCGACATCCCGGACTGCCCGACCAAGCAGGCGGACGGCTCCACCAAGACCATCCCGGGCCGTCAGGGCGTCCGCTTCAACACCAGCCTGGGCCAGGACAACCGCGACCCCGGCTGCACCTGGCGCACCGTGGAGAAGCTGACCGGCCTGGAGATCAACCACTTCATGATGGCCGACTTCAACGCGGTCAAGGAGCTGTCGGAGGCGGTGGACGGCGTCGAGGTGTGTGCGGCCAAGGACATCGACGACCCCAAGTCGCACCTGAAGCTCAAGCGGGGCAAGCACATCGTCAAGGGCGAGCAGGCACTGGCGTTCGTACGGACCCGGCACGCCGTCGGCACCGGCAGCGACCTGAGCCGTATCGAGCTCCAGCAGCAGTTCCTCAGCTCGATGGTGCGCAAGATGAAGTCCGACGACACCCTCACCGACCTCGGCAAGCTGTGGAAGCTGAGCAACGCCGCGACCAAGGCGCTGACCGTCGACACCGGTATCGGCAGCGCGAAGAAGCTGATGGACCTGGCCAAGGACCTCAGCCGGGTCGACATCAAGAAGATCACCTTCGCCACCGTGCCCGTGCTGGACAACCCCAAGGACAAGGCGACCGTCATCCTGAACCAGGCCAAGGCCGAGCCGCTGTTCCGGATGATCAAGGCCGACCACTCCCTGGCCAAGGGCAAGGGCAAGAAGGCCAAGGGGAAGGGCGGCAAGGACGGCAAGGCGGTGCCGAAGGCGCCCGCGGACAAGGTACGGGTCGACGTCAGCAACGGAGGCGGGCCGATCGGCGCCGCCCAGTTGACCGTGGACTGGCTGCAGAACGGCAAGGCCGCGAAGCTGTCCACCAACGCCGGCAACGCCACCGTCAAGCTCGCCGCGACCCGCCTGGAGTACGCCGCCAACCAGGCCGATCAGGCCGCCACGCTGGCCGAATGGATGGGCCTGCCCAAGAGCGCGCTGAAGCAGACCGCCGGTGCCGCCGGGCCCCGGGTGCCGATGAAGCTCGTCCTCGGCAAGGACTTCAAGGCGCCGGGCGTACCGATCGCGGCGCCGACCGAGACCCCGAGCGGGGTGCAGCACGTCAATGCCGACGACAAGAACATCTGTGCCAAGTAGAGCGGCGGCAAGCCGGACGAACGGCACCGGCAGACCAACCCCAGTAGACCGAGCAAGTACAGCAAGTAGAGCAAGAGCATCTGTGCCCAGCAAAACAAGCACGTCCCGAACCACCGTACCGAGCGCGAGCCGGCCGCCCTGCGAGGCCGCCGAGTACACCACCGACTGACGGGGAGAGCCCAATGCGGCAGAGCAGTGTGCGTGGTGACAGACCACGTCGACGTCGGCCCCAGGCCCAGGATCTGGGCTGGGACGACAGCCTTTACGACAAGGGCGGCGCCTCCGGAGGCCCCGGCGCCCCGGGCGCTCCCGGAGCTCCCGGTGCTTCGGGCGCTTCGGGCGCTTCGGGGGCCGCTGACGACTGGTTCGGCACGAAAGCGCAGGCAGACACAGGTACGGGCGCGGGCACAGGTACGGGCACGGGCCCGGACGCGGATGCGGGCGGCGGGCCGTCCGACGGCGGCGACGGCGGGTCCTCGGGCAGAGGCGCCCGGCGGCGTTCCCGTCAGCGCCCGCCCCGCAAGGGCCGCCGCGCCCTGAAGTGGGGCGCCATCACGCTCGCCGTCGTCATAGTCGGGACGGCCGGCGCCGGATACCTCTACTACGAGCACCTCAACAGCAACCTCCGCAAGGAGGACCTGGACCTCGGCGACGGCGGGCTGAAGAAGCCGGAGCCCAACGCCTTCGGACAGACCCCGATGAACATCCTGCTGCTCGGCTCGGACGGGCGGAACAGCGCGAAGAACATCGAGCTGGGCGGCGCCCGCCAGGACGCGGACCGCAAGCCGCTCGCCGACGTACAGATGCTGCTGCACGTCTCGGCCGACCGCAGCAACATGTCGGTCATCTCGGTCCCGCGCGACACCCGCGTACCGATCCCCAAGTGCACCGACCCCAAGGACGGCAAGGTCTACCCGCAGACCACCGGGCCCATCAACGAGTCGCTCCAGCACGGCGGCCCCGGCTGCACGGTCGCCACCTGGAAGGAGCTCACCGGCATCTACATCGACCACTTCATGATGGTCGACTTCTCCGGTGTGGTGGACATGGCCGACGCGGTCGGCGGCGTCCCCGTATGCGTCGACAGGAACATCTACTCGCGCGACCGCAAGGGCCACGGCAGCGGACTGAAGCTCACCAAGGGCACCCACTCGGTCAAGGGCGTCCAGGCCCTCCAGTGGCTGCGCACCCGCTACGGCTTCGAGGACAACACCGACATAGGCCGGGCCAAGGCCCAGCACATGTACATGAACTCGATGGTCCGTGAGCTCAAGGCCGGCACCAAGCTCACCAACCCCGGCCAGTTGCAGGACCTGGCCGAGGCCGCGACCAAGGCCCTGACCGTGGACAAGGACCTGGGCACCGTGAAGAAGCTCTACGACCTGGCGAGCGACCTCCAGCGGGTGCCGACCAAGCGGATCACGATGGTCACGATGCCGTGGGTGTACGGGCCGGGCGAGCGGTACGTGCTCCCCAAGCCCGGCGACGCGGAGCAGACCTTCTCCCTCCTGCGCAACGACACCGCGCTGGACGGCAAGGACCGCAAGAAGAAACCCGCCGCCGACCCGAAGCCCACGACCCCCAAGGACAAGCTGGACGTCATCGTCCAGAACGGCACCAACAGCACGGTCCAGGGCCCGGTCAAGGGCCGCGCGAGCGCGGTCCAGCAGCAGCTCGTGTCCCTCGGCTTCTCGGCCGCGAGCACCGACCGCAAGCTGACCACCCAGGCCGACACCACCATCACCTACCCGGACAAGAAGCAGCGCGGCGACGCCCTGGCCCTGGCCAAGGAACTCGGCCTGCCCAAGGACGCGGTCAAGGAATCCTCCTCGGCCGGCCACATCCGCCTGGTCGTCGGCAACGACTGGCGCACCGGCACGGCCTATTCCAGGCCCGCGCCCAAGAAGCCCGAGAACAAGGCCCCGGCCAGCGCCGATGCCCTCAACGGCGAGGACAAGAAGGCGTGCATGAAGGTGAACCCGGCCTACACCTTCTAGCGCGCGGGCGCCCGTCCTGCGGTGCCCAATCGTTTCTGCCCGGGACCGGCGGGCCTGCCGAAGACGGCGGGTCCGCCGGTCCCGGGCGTTCGGCGGGGCCGGCCACGTACGGCCTGTCGCGTACGGCCTGTCGCCTGTGCCCTGCTGCGCAGACGTGCCGCGTACGGCCCGCTACCCGCGCCCGGCCCGGCTCACTCGGCCCGCGTGCCCGGGGCCCGCACCGCCGGGCGGCGGCTGGCGATGACCTTGCGGGCCAGGGAGCGGGGGCTGGTCAGGAAGCCCCAGCCCCAGGACATGTGCATGGTGGCGAGGGCGACCGGGATCTGGGCGCGGGACTTCAGCGGGAGTCCCTTGCCCGCCGGGACCGAGCCCGCCACTATCGCGGCCAGGTAGGCCGCCGGGACGGCGAAGCCCCAGCGGTTCACGGTCGCGCCGATGGCCGTGCCCGCCGCGATGGCGCACAGCGCGGTCGGCGGCGCGAGGTAGCGGGCGTTGATCGAGCCGGAGTGGTAGCGGGCGACGACATGCCGCCAGCGCCCGTAGTCCTTGTACTGCTTGGCGAGCGCGCGCACGCTGGGCCGCGGCCGGTACTGCACCTTCAGCTCGGGCGAGAACCAGATCAGTCCGCCGGCCTCACGGATGCGGAAGTTCAGCTCCCAGTCCTGGGCGCGGATGAACTCCTCGTTGTAACCGCCCTGTTGTTCCAGCGCCTCGCGCCGGAAGACGCCGAGGTAGACGGTGTCGGCCTCGCCCGCCGCTCCACCGGTGTGGAAGGCCGCGTTGCCCACGCCGATCCGGGAGGTCATGGCCGCCGCGACGGCCTCCTCCCAGGCGTTCTCACCCTCGGCGTGCATGATGCCGCCGACGTTCTGCGCGCCGGTCTCCTCCAGGAGGCGTACGGCGGTGGCGATGTAGTTCAGTGAGAGCATGCCGTGGCCGTCGACCCGGACCACGATGGGGTGCCGGGACGCCTTGATGGCCGCGTTGAGCGCGGCGGGCGTACGGCCGGTGGGGTTCGGCACGGTGAACACCCGTGCCCGTTCGTTCGAGGCGGTCTCCGCGACGAGTTCGGCGGCGATCTCGTCCGTGCGGTCCGTGGAGGGGCCGAGGGCGATCACCACCTCCATCTCGCCGGCGTACTCCTGCTCAAGGATGTGCCGTACCGAGTCGCGCAGATGACGTTCCTCATTGAGCACCGGCATGATCACGGAGACGGCCGGGGGCTTCTGCTGGGGCATGGTTCCTCGGGGGTTCTGGGGGCACCCCGCCATGAGCGGGGGAAAGGCGTCCCCGGAAGGCTGCGATATCGCCGGTCACGTTACCGCGTACGGGGGACGGCGGCCGACGGCAGCCGGGTGGCCCTGGGGCCGCCGCCCGGCGTGTGGCGCTTTACAGCCGATCGTATGGGCCTACGGTGAGCCAGCCCGGTCTGCAATGTCACTTTGAGTCCGAATCGCCGTGATTCACCATGTCCGTCCGGCCCAGCCGATCCGTCCGATCCTTCCGATCCGGTCCCCGGTGTCCCGCCGCGGAGGTGCCCCCAGTGACCGAGCCGTCCCCGTCCCCCTCCGACCGCGCCACCCCCCGCCGCGCCGGCCGCCGCAGACACCGCCGGGCACGGCGCCCGCGCTGGGGACTGCGGGCCACCACCTGCGTGTCCCTGCTGGTGCTGGCCGCGGGCGGCGCCGGGCGCGCCATGCTCGTCGGCGTGGAGGACGGCATCGAGCGGGTCGACCCGTTCAAGGGCATGAGCAACCGGCCGCACGACGACGGTGACGGCCGGAACTTCCTGGTCGTGGGCACGGACGGGCGGGACAAGCTGACGCCGCGGGAGAAGCGGACGTACCACCTGGGCGGCGAGCCCTGTCACTGCACCGACACGATCATGCTGGTGCACCTCTCCGGCGACCGGGAGCGGGCCGGTGTGATCAGCCTGCCCCGGGACTCCTACGCCGAGGCGCCGGAGCACGTCGACCAGACCACCGGCGAACGGCACGGCGCCCACCCGCTGAAGATCAACGCGGCGTACGCGGAGGGCGGCCCCGCCCTGACCGTACGGACGGTCGAGCACATGACAGGCGTGCACATCGACCACTACCTGGAAGTGGACTTCACCAGCTTCATGAAGACCGTGGACGCGGTCGGCGGCGTACGGATCTGCACGAGCCGCCCCTTGCGGGACAGCTACACCGGGCTGGACCTGCCCGTCGGCACCACCCGGCTCAACGGCGGCCAGGCCCTGCAGTACGTGCGCTCCCGCCATGTGGACGGCGCCGCCGACATCGGCCGGATGCGCCGCCAGCAGCGGTTCCTGGCCGCGCTCATCCACCGGATCACCAGCTCCGGCGTCCTGATGAACCCGGTCAGGTTCAAGGAGGTCACCTCCGCGCTGCTGGAGTCCGTACGGGCCGACGAGGGCTTCGGCGCCGGCGAGATGCTGGCCCTGGGACAGGCGATGCGCGGCTTCACCCCAGCCTCCTCCGAATTCACCTCCGTACCGATCGGCGACGTCGACTACGAGGTGCCCGGCGTCGGCTCGACGGTGCGGTGGAACCAGGCCAAGGCCGCCGCGCTGTTCCGGTCCGTCCGCGAGGACCGGCCGCTGGCCCTGCACCGGGGCAAGGGCCGCCACCACCGGGCCACGCTTGTGGACGTACCGCCGCACTCGGTCCGGGTGCAGGTGGACAACGGCACCGGGCGCAGTGGCCTGGGCAGCTCGGTGGACAAGGCGCTGAGCGCCACCGGCTTCGCGACCACCGGGTCCCCCGGCAACGCCGCCGTGCACGAGCCGCGGACCGTGATCACCTACGACCCGGGATGGGACCGCTCGGTACGCACCCTGGCCGCCGCCCTGCCCGGCGCGGAGCTGCGGCCGGTACCGGGCCAGGGGGCGCTGATGCGGGTGACGGTGGGCGAGAAGCAGGGGGAGGTGCACCGGGTACGGGCGGACGACGGCACCCAGGCGCCGGACGACTTCACCACGATCACGGGCGACGAGGCACTGTGCCCGTAACCAACCACTGCGTGCCCGTGACCGCTGTGCGCCCGTAACCGCTGTGCGCCCGTGACCGCTGCCGACCGCTCCCCTACGCGTCGTCCAGGCCCTCGGCGGCGCGGCGCTCGCGCAGCTCCTTGATCGCACGGCGCCGGGCGAGCCGGTGCGTACGCCGGATCTGCGCCTCCTGATAGCGGCGCTTGTCGCGCTCGGTCTCCGGGACGACCGGCGGCACCCGGCGCGGCTTGCCGTTCTCGTCGACGGCCGCGAAGACGAGGTAGGCCGAGCCGACCTGGGTGGCCGGGGTGGACTCGTTCCAGCGCTCGGCCAGGACCCGTACGCCGATCTCCATCGAGGAGCGTCCGGTCCAGTTGCACTGGGCGCGGACGTGTACGAGGTCGCCGACCCGGACCGGCTCCAGGAACACCATCTCGTCCATGGAGGCGGTGACCGCGGGGCCGCCGGAATGCCGTCCGGCCACCGCGCCCGCCGCGTCGTCGACGAGCTTCATGATCACGCCACCGTGGACCGTGCCCAGCAGATTGGTGTCGCTCGCCGTCATGATGTGGCTGAGCGTGGTACGCGAGAGGGAGGTGGGCTTGCCGGGAGGGTCGTCCTGCGCATCACTGGTGACGAGATCGCTCATGGGCCCCACTTTATGCAGGGCCCGGTACACCTCTCCCCCGGGCCATGGCCACAGGTGTGTGATGGCATGCACACACCCGCCCACCCCCAAGCGTCGCCCTCTTCCCCACCCGCAACACCTGCAACACCTCCACGGAATGCCTCCCTCCGCCCCTCCCCTCACGCTGGTTTGCATCAGCTCTGCAACAGGGACGATCCGATCCCGTACCCGCCCTGTAAGGCGCCCCCGGAAGCCAGGCACACTTCTTTTCATGAACGAGTGGCCCGACGGACGGTCGTCCCGCGACAACAGCAACCGGTACGGACGCGGCAGCAGCGGCGAGCCGGAAGGCGCGCGCTCCATGCCGCAGGTACGGCGCGGCGGCGGCCCCGGCCCCGGTGCCGGCTACGGTTCCGGACCCGGCGCCGGACAGGGCGCCGGGCCCGGCAGGCAGTGGCAGCCCGAGCCGCCGCTGCCGCCCCACGGCTCGCCGCGCCGGCCCACCGTTCCCCCGCAGTCCCAGGGCTACGACCAGTACGCCGACGACGGCTACGGCAACCACAACGGCAACGGTTACGACAACAGCTACGACAGCGGCTACAACACCGGCCAGGTCTACGGCGCGGGCGGTGGCGGCGGCCGGGCCGGCGGCGGTTCCCGGCCGGCCCCCAACTGGGGCCGCCGCATCAAGCTGACCGCGCTGACCGTGGTCACCGTCGTGGTGGTGACCACGGTCGCCACGTACTTCTGGGCCGACAGCAAGCTGCGCGGCGAGGTGGACCTGAGCAAGGTCATCGACCGCCCGGAGGCGGGCGACGGCACGAACTACCTGATCGTGGGTTCCGACAGCCGCGAGGGCATGTCGGACGACGAGAAGAAGAAGCTGCACACCGGCTCCGCCGAGGGCAAGCGCACCGACTCGATGATGATCCTGCACGACGGCAGCAACGGCCCGACCCTGATATCGCTGCCCCGCGACTCGGACGTGGAGATCCCCTCCTTCGTCGGCTCCAAGTCCGGCAAGAAGTACCCGGGCCGCGGCCGGCACACCAAGCTCAACGCGGCCTACGCCGAGGACGGCCCGGAGCTGCTGGTCCGTACCATCGAGTACAACACCAAGCTGCACATCGACCACTACGTGGAGATCGGCTTCGCCGGCTTCGCGAACATCGTGGACGCGATCGGCGGCGTAGAGCTCGACATCCCCAAGGCGTTCAAGGACAAGAAGTCCGGCGCCGACTTCCAGGCGGGCAAGCAGACCCTCAACGGCGAACAGTCCCTGGCCTTCGTCCGCACCCGCTACGCCTTTGCCAACAGCGACCTGGACCGCACGAAGAACCAGCAGAAATTCCTCGCCGCCCTCGCGAGCCAGACCGCCACCCCCGGCACGATCCTCAACCCCTTCAAGCTCTACCCGACCATGGGCGCCGGCCTGGACACCCTCATCGTCGACAAGGACATGAGCCTGTGGGACCTGGGCCAGATGTTCTTCGCGATGAAGGGCGTCACCGGCGGCGAGGGCAAGTCCATGAACATGCCCATCTCCGGCACCCGCGGCGGCAACCTCCTCTGGGACCAGCCCAAACTCAAGCAACTCGTCCAACAGCTCAAAAACGACGAGAAGGTAACAGTCGAGGGCAACCGGTAGCCCCCGGCTCCCCTCCGCGGACGCCTTCCGCCCCGGGGCGTGTTCCGCCCCGGGGCGCCCCTGCCCTCTTGACTCGACCATCCCGAAGGATGAGGGTCATGTAACAGACTGCAACGCGGCGCAACACTCGCAGTAGGAGGGCACGCCATGGGTTACACCTTCATCGGCAAAGATCCCGAGTCCGACGTGAACGGGTGCCCGGCGGTTTGGGTGGACGACGACCGGCGGCTACTCGTGCAGGGGCGGCGAGCCGGGGACGACGTCCAGGCTCGGACGATGGCTGACTCACCGCGAGCCGAGAATGAGACGCTGATCGTTCTGGAACCAAGGATGATCCCACTCCTCAGGGAGGCTATCCGTGTCGCAGAGTCTGGCTGAGTTCGCCAATCTGCTTCGCCAATGTGAGCGCTCAGCAGTGCACCTTGAGACCCGCGATGCATACGCCGTTCCCGGGGAACACCCTGCCTTCGACGCCTGGCTGGCAGGGGAGCGGAAGAACTGGGACGACCGTTCGTCATGGTGGCGAGATGACTGGCACGGCCTCATCCAGGACATGACCGCTCACGGTGTGGTGGTGCGCCGCGCGCGCGTGGTGGGTGAGCCTGTCTCGGACTACATCAAGTGGGAGCATTACGTCACCTATGGCAACGTCGCGTGCGGGGAGGAAGTCCGGTGGCTGCCCCGTAGACAGGCATCCGACCTGCTGTTGCCGGGGAACGACTTCTGGCTTTTCGACGGCAAGCTGGTCCAGTTCAACGTCTTTGACGGTGATGGCCGTTGGGTACACACGGAGTTCACAGAAGACGCAGGCGTGGCAGCGCGATGTGCTGACATGTTCGAGGCAGTTTGGGAGCGAGCTGTCCCGCACGATGAGTACAACGTCTGACAGAACAGCGGCCAGTCCATGACTTCGCCTCTGTCAACTGCTGAAGAGGCCCATAAGGCAGTTGCCGACCGGCTTACTCGCATGATGGAAGACGCCGATCTATCGGGGGCCCGGCTGGCCGCTCTGTGCGGCTGGGACCGCTCCAAGACGCATCGAATCATCAACCGCAAGACGATCCCGAAGCCTGCTGATATCCGCGCGTGGTGCACGGCATGCGGACAGCCCGAAGAAGCCGAAGCACTGATAGAGACCACGCGCACGGCCAAGACCTTGTACGTCCAGTGGACTCAGTACCTCAAGGGCGGCCTCGGCAAGGCCCAACGCAGCAGCATCTACCAGGAGACGCGCTCCTTTCGCGTGTATAGCTCCGGAGTCCTCCCCGGAATGCTTCAGACGGAGGAGTACGCCCGGGGCATTCTCCGAACGATCCGTCGGTTCAGGAGCCTTCCTGACGATGTTGAGGACGCAGTGCGGGCGCGCCTGGAGCGCTCGGCGGCCACTCTCCGGGGCAACCAAGTGTCCGTTCTCATCGAAGAATCGGCCCTGTACATGCCGATGACCGACCACCCGTGGCATGCGGAGCAACTGGAACACTTCCTATCCGTCATCGGGCGCCCCAACCTGGCTTTCGGGATCCTCCCCCACATGTCACGCCGCCCGGTATGGCCCCTTGAGTCCTTCTACGCGTTCGATGACCGCGAAGTTCAGGTGGAGACCCTGACGGCCATGGTCCGGGTGACGAACCGAGCGGAGATCGACGTGTACCTGAGGGCGTTCGCTCAGATGGCACGAGCCGCTGTGTACGGCTCGAAGGCCAAAGCCCTGGTCGGGAAGGCTCTCGACGCCACCGAGGGGTGAAGGCGTACAACACCGTGCAACGTCGGCCCTGCCTGGTCCTCCCCTTTTCTACCGTCCTTGTCACAGCGAAGACACCGGAGAGGGCGAGCCATGGTGAGCGACGGCAAGGCGCGCGACGGTAGGGCGACCGACCGTACGGACAGTGAGGAGGCCCGGCGGTTCCTGTCCCGTCTCTCCGGGGCTATTGGCGCTGCTGGCGTTCTCCTGGTGCAGAAGGTCGATCCTGGTCCGGAGGGCGCGGATTTGATGCCGGGGTCCGGGTTGCGGTGGCCGAAGTGTCAGTGTGGCAGCCCGAAGTGCCCGGACTACGAACCCCCGGCCGGCCGTCCGGATGAGGAATTGTGGGCAAAAGTCGCTGAGGCCAACGCGCGAAGCCGTAGGGGTGGGTTGTGAGCATCAGAACGGCCATGCGGTACGTGCTGCACAGGATCACCGAGCACCCTGACACAGACGTGACATTCGAGGCCGAGTGTCTGCACTGCGGCTGGAAAGCCGCTCCGGCCGACGACTCGGCGCCCGTCGACGTGGAGTGCATGAGCCACACGGGCCGGTCCGGTCACGCCGGTTTCCGGCGCATTCGCACCTCGTTCGCCATGGTGGTTCGCGCGGAGTAGAGCCCCGCCCGGCGGTGGAATCCCGGACAGGTCGAGCTGCCGGGGCGGGTTGCACGACGTTCACGGCCACGGAGTGGAGCGACTTCCTCAGCGGTGCCAGGCTGGGAGAGTTCGACGTGGCCGTGTGAGGTGTCGTCATGCAGCGGTGTCCACGGTGCGGTGGTGGCGCGGAGCCTGATCCGGAGCACGCCGGGGTGATGCGCTGCATGTCGTGCTGGGAAGTGTGGGCACTGCCCGCCGAGCGGTCCTGTCCGGGCCATCGGCCGACGCTCAACGCTGCGTTGCGGAGGCTGGAAGAGTTCCGGGACCTGAACCGCTGAGCAAGCGAAGGTACGCCCTGTGCCGTGATCACGTTCGACAAGCAGGAGCACCGTAAGAATGGGCGGAAGAGCGAAGACGACTGGGATCCGCAGGCCAACCGGGATCAGGCGACCGATCCCGACTCCCGCGTCTCTCAGAACGGGGACGTGCACAGCAGCATGGCTGATGACGAGGACCGCGAAGGGAAGTAGCGCCCGTGATCCACGGCGAGAAGCTGGCAGAAGGCCTGCGGCGTGATCATGGGTTCATTCATGTCGGACGCACCAGGGACGGTCACGCCGTGGTCATGCGCAAGGGCCGCAGGTGGACCGTGGTTCCCCTTCGCTGGCTTACTGGGGAGGCCGTGGACACCATCAAAGCCCAGGCCGGTATCGCGCTGGTCTGAGTCTCGGCTGATCGAGCAGAAAGACGGGCGGAAGTCGCCTGGCGGAGTCCGTACGAACGGCCCCCGGCGGAGCGCCGGAGGCCGTTGCGTTTGTGCAGGTGAGAGGTGGGTTCCCGGCCGGCGTCAGGTCGGGAGTTCCCGGCGCGACGCCCGTGATCGGTCCGGATCGGGCCCGGACGAACCCGGACGGACCGGAGGTCGAGCACAGCGCGCGAGCCAGTGGGAACGGCCGCTGACCGACGAAAACCCTGCTACGGCAGGTTCCTTGCCATGACGATGCGCTGGACCTGGTTGGTGCCCTCGTAGATTTGGGTGATCTTGGCGTCGCGCATCATGCGTTCGACCGGGTAGTCGCGGGTGTAGCCGTAACCGCCGAGGAGCTGGACGGCGTCGGTGGTGATCTCCATGGCGGCGTCGGAGGCGTAGCACTTGGCGGCGGCGCCGAAGAAGGTCAGGTCGGCATCGACGCGCTGGGACTTCGCGGCGGCGGCGTAGGTGAGCTGGCGGGCGGCCTCCAGCTTCATGGCCATGTCGGCGAGCATGAACTGGACGCCCTGGAAGTCGGCCACCGGCTTGCCGAACTGCTTGCGCTCCTGGACGTACCCCTTGGCGTAGTCCAGCGCGCCCTGGGCGATGCCCAGCGCCTGGGCCGCGATGGTGATGCGGGTGTGGTCCAGGGTCTTCATGGCGGTGGCGAAGCCGGTGCCCTCCTCACCGATCATGCGGTCGGCGGGGATGCGTACGTTGTCGAGGTAGACCTCGCGGGTCGGGGAGCCCTTGATGCCGAGCTTCTTCTCGGGGGCGCCGAAGGAGACGCCCTCGTCGGACTTCTCGACGACGAAGGCGCTGATGCCCTTGGAGCGCTTGTCCGGGTCGGTGACGGCCATGACCGTGTAGGAGTCGGAGACGCCGGCGTTGGTGATCCAGCGCTTGACGCCGTTGAGGATGTAGTGGTCGCCGTCCCGGACCGCCTTGGTCTTCATGCCGGCGGCGTCCGAGCCCGCGTCCGGCTCGCTCAGGCAGTACGAGAACATCGTCTCGCCCTTGGCGAGCGGGCTCAGGTAGCGCTTCTTCAGGTCCTCGGAGCCGGAGAGGATCACCGGGAGGGAGCCGAGCTTGTTGACGGCCGGGATCAGCGAGGAGGAGCCGCAGACCCGGGCGATCTCCTCGATGACGATGACGGTCGCCAGGGCGTCGGCGCCCGCGCCGCCGTACTCCTCGGGGACGTGGACGGCGTGGAGGTCGTTGGCGACCAGCGCGTCCAGGGCCTCCTGCGGGAAACGGGCCTGCTCGTCCACCTCGGCGGCGAACGGCGCGATCTTCGCCTCGGCGAGCGCGCGCACCGACTCGCGGAGCATGTCGTGCTCTTCGGACGGCCGGTACAGATCGAAATCAGCGACGGCTTTCTTTCCCGCTGGCGCCAAGGTTTTTCACTCCCCTGAGAGCTGACTGCTGTACGGATGGGTACGGCGGTACGGCTGGTACGTCTGCTACGGCGACTGTGCTAATTACCGTTAAGTAACTGGGATTCTAGGGGCCGGTCCCACCGGGGGATACGTGAGCTTGCCGACAGCGGCGGACGGTGCAGCAGGCGGTCGGGCGGACAGTGGCGGGAATGCCCTGTTCACGGCCCGACTATGCTCGGCAGCGCGCAGACGCCCCCGTACGTACCTGGAGTTTCCATGGCCCTCAAGATCACCGTGATCGGCACCGGCTACCTGGGCGCCACCCACGCCGCCGCCATGGCCGAGCTGGGTTTCGAGGTCCTGGGCCTGGACATCGCTCCGGAGAAGATCGAGATGCTCCAGCGGGGTGAGGTCCCGATGTACGAGCCCGGTCTGGAGGAGCTGCTGCGCAAGCACGTCGCGGGCATCGAGGGCTCCAGCGGCCGGCTGCGCTTCACGACCTCCTACGAAGAGGTCGGCGCGTTCGGTGACATCCACTTCGTGTGCGTCAACACTCCGCAGAAGCACGGCGAGTACGCCTGCGACATGTCCTACGTCGAGGCGGCCGTCGACGCGCTCGCGCCGCAGCTCCACGGCCCGGCACTGGTCGTCGGCAAGTCGACGGTGCCGGTGGGCAGCGCGGCCCGGCTCGCCGCCCGGCTGGCCGAGCTGGCGCCGGCCGGCGAGGAGGTGGAGCTGGCCTGGAACCCCGAGTTCCTGCGGGAGGGCTTCGCCGTCCAGGACACCCTGCACCCGGACCGGATCGTGGTGGGCGTCGCGGGCGGGCGCGCCGAGGAGCTGCTGCGCGAGGTGTACGCCACGCCGATCGCCGAGGGCTCACCGTTCGTCGTGGCCGACTTCCCCACCGCCGAGCTGGTCAAGACGGCCGCGAACTCCTTCCTGGCGACGAAGATCTCCTTCATCAACGCGATGGCGGAGGTGTGCGAGGCGGCCGGCGGCGACGTGGTGAAGCTGGCGGAGGCCATCGGGCACGACGAGCGGATCGGCCGCAAGTTCCTGCGGGCCGGCATCGGCTTCGGCGGCGGCTGTCTGCCCAAGGACATCCGGGCCTTCATGGCACGCGCCGGTGAGCTGGGCGCCGACCAGGCCCTGACCTTCCTGCGCGAGGTCGACTCGATCAACATGCGGCGCCGCGGCCACATGGTGGAGCTGGCCCGGGACGCGGTCGGCGGCTCCTTCCTGGGCAAGCTGGTGGCCGTGCTGGGCGCGACCTTCAAGCCCGACTCGGACGACGTACGGGACTCCCCCGCGCTCAACGTCGCAGGTCAGATCCACCTCCAGGGTGGACAGGTCACGGTGTACGACCCCAAGGGGATGGAGAACGCGCGGCGGCTGTTCCCCACGCTGGACTACGCGCCGAGCGCGCTGGACGCGGTGCGTGGCGCGGATGTGGTGCTGCACCTCACGGAGT
Organism: Streptomyces sp. MST-110588; assembly: GCF_022695595.1. Taxonomy (NCBI): domain Bacteria; kingdom Bacillati; phylum Actinomycetota; class Actinomycetes; order Kitasatosporales; family Streptomycetaceae; genus Streptomyces; species Streptomyces sp. MST-110588. The sequence goes on along the minus strand of NZ_CP074380.1, from coordinate 4,958,251 downwards.
GGCGTGAGTTCCGCGAGCTGGACCCGGCCACCCTGGGGGAGGCCGTCGCCGAGCGCCGCATCCTGGACGGCCGCAACGCGCTGGACCCGGAGCTGTGGCGCAAGGCCGGGTGGACCTACCGGGCGCTGGGACGACCGCAGGCGTAGTCCCTGCCGTCCGGGCGTGGTCCTTGCCGCCCGGGCGTAATCCTTGCCGACAGGCCGCTGCGCAGGTCCGGGCAGCGTTCAGTCTTCGGAGCGCGGGGCCAGCATGGGCAGCATGGTGGGGTTCTCGCCCTTGAGGATCTGTGCCGTGCGGTGCTCGATGTGTTCCGCGAATTCCGTGTGCGTGAGGACGTAGAAGCGTTCCTCGTGAATCGCCCGTACGACCCGTTCGCCGACGGTGCGCGGGTTCATGCCGTGCCGTTTGAACGCCTGCCGGGCGGTGTCGACGGACCAGTCGCCCGGACGCGGGCCGCAATCGGAGAAACGGGCCGGGCGGTTGCGTTCGGAACAATAGATGTCGGTGGCGACCAGGCCGGGACACAGTACGGATATCCGTGGCTTGAAACCGCCCTCGACGAGTTCCAGGTGCACGGTTTCCGACAGTGCGACGACGCCTGTTTTCGTCACGCCGTACAGCGAGCCGCCCGTGAGCAGACCGGCCACCGACGCGGTGTTGACGATGTGCGCCGCCTCGTCCTGCTCGATCATGACGGGCAGGAACGCCTTGATCCCGTGCACCACGCCCATCAGGTTCACCCCGAGGACCCAGGCCCAGTCATCCAGCGTGCTCTCCCAGCTCGGCCGGCTGCCGGCGTAGACGCCCGCGTTGTTGCACAGCACGTGGACGGCGCCGTACTTCGCGAGGGTGGAGGCGGCGAGCGCGGTGACGTCCTGCGCGCCGGCAACGTCGGCCGGTACGGCGTGTACGTCCGCGCCCGCGTCACGCAGTGCGGACGTCGTGGCCTTCAGCGCGGCTTCCTCCACGTCGCTGAGCACCACACGCATTCCCGCGTCGATGAATGCCTCGGCCATTCCGCGGCCGATACCGCTCGCCGCACCGGTGACCACAGCGACTTTGTTTTCCAGGTCGCGCATTTTCCCTCCCTTTTCCCCCGTGTCACACCAGGGAAACGCCGTTTCGGGCACAGGCCAGGGAGCCCAGGTTAGGAAATTCGCACCGGCTCGGCATCCGACCCGGGGCCGATGTGTTCCGGCGGCCGGCCGGTTATCGTGAAAATGGCGGAGGGCGACGATTGTCCGCGGGCATCAGGTGAAGCGTGCGCCGTCCAGGCGGTCGATGGTCGCTGTCGAGGGGGCGCGGCGATAGCGGATGTAGCGGGAGATGAATTCGGTGCCGTGCAGCACCCGCAGCGCGTTTCCCCAGGTGAGCCAGGACAGGTCCTTGAAGGACCAGTCGCGGCGTACGAGTTCGGCGATCAGGTGCGGATAGCCGGAGACGTCCGGGAAGGGGACGTCCGGGCCGAGGTCGGTGTCGTACCCGGCGGCGAGCGCGACATGGCCCGGGCCGGCCACGTTCCGTACGTGGTCGAGGTGGTCGGCGATGTCCTGGACGCGGGCCAGCCCCGGTCCCCGCGTGATGCGCTCCGAGGCGAAGGTGATCGTGCAGACGCCGCCGTTGCCCGGCAGCCGCTCCAGGACGTCGTCCGGCACGTTGCACGGGTGATCGGTGAGCGCGCGGGCCCCCGTGCTGCCGATGATCACCGGGGACCTGGTGACGGCGAGGGTGTGCCGCATGGTGTCGGCGGAGGCGTACGAGAGGTCCACGAGCATGCCCAGGCGGTTCATCTCGCGGACGACCTCCTCGCCGAAGGCGGTCAGCCCGCCCGCTCGTGGGGGGTCGGCCGCGGCGTCCGCCCACGGGGTGTGGTGCCGCTGGGTCAGGGTCAGGGACCGCAGCCCCAGGCGGTACAGGGAGCGCAGGGTGCCCAGTGAGCTGTCGATGGCGTGGCCGCCGGCCGGCCCGAGGAGGGAGGCGATGCGGTCACGGTTGCGGGCCTCGGCGAAGTCGTCGGCGCCCAGCGCCAGCCGCAGGGCCTCGGGGTAGGCGCGTACCAGTGCGCGTACGAAGTCGATCTGTTCCAGGGTCGCGCTGACGGCCCGGCTTCCGCAGAGGTCGTCCGGGACCTGTACGGACCAGAACTGTCCGCCGACGCCGCCCGCGCGCAGCCGGGGGATGTCGGTCTGTACCCGGGGTTCGCCGTAGTCCAGGTCGAAGCGGTGGCCCGGGGCGAGGTCGTGTCCGGTCTGCACGCGCAGTGCCCAGGGCAGGCCGTTGAGGCCGTCGACCACGGGGTGGGCGGCGAGCAGTGCGGTGGCGCGGGCGAGCGGGTCACGGCGTACGGGGGCCGGGGTCGGTACGTCCGGTGCGTCTTGCACGACGGGGGCGTCCGGGGCGTCCGGTGCGTCTTGTACGACAGGGGCGGCCGGTGAGTCCGGTGCGTCAGGTGCGCCCGGTGCGCCCGGTGCGGCCGGTGCCTCGACGGCGGCGAGGGCGACGGCTTCGGTCCCCGCCACGGCGCTCTCGGCGGCGGCCTGCGTCACGCAGTCCTCGGGGGCGGACGCGCCCACGGCAGCCGTGCTGTCCGTTTCCTTCAGCGAGGGATCGAGGTCGGCCATGACGGTGCTCCCGGAAGATCGACAGTACGGCCAACCGTCGCACGGGAGCACCGGCGGGTCACGGTGAGCGATCCGTACGGGTTATCCGCCGCCGGCCGGAGCGCTGAAGGCCGGAGCCTCGCCGACCGCCCCTCAGCCGCCCGGCCCCCTTCAGTCTCCGAATCCCCTCGGCCGCCCAGCCCCCTCAGCCGTCCAGCGCCTCGATCGTCGCGTTCGAGGGCCCGCGCTCCTCCCGCAGCCCGCGCGCCACGTCCTCGGCCGCGCGCAGCGTCCGTACCGCGTTGCGCCAGGTCAGCTTGGCGAGGTCGGCCCGGGACCACTTGCGGTCCAGCAGCTCCGCCAGGAGGTTCGGATAGCTCGCGACATCGGCCAGGTCGGTGGGGGTGAAGGCGGTGCCGTCGTAGTCGCCGCCCAGGCCGAGGTGGTCGATGCCGGCGACCTCGCGCATGTGGTCGAGGTGGTCGGCGACATCGGCGGCGGTGGCGGGCGGCATCGGGTGCGCGGCGGCGAAGGCGCGCTGGACCTCCATCGCCCCGGGGGTGGTGTCCAGGTGGTGGAAGCCGTGCGCCCGCATGTTCTCGTCGGCCCGCAGCACCCACTCGGCGACGCCCGGGACGACGAACTTGGGGACGAAGGTGGCCATCGCGATGCCGCCGTTGGCGGGCAGCCGCTCCAGTACGTCGTCGGGGATGTTGCGGGGGTGGTCGCAGACCGCGCGGGCGGAGGAGTGCGAGAAGATCACCGGCGCCCGGCTCGTACGGAGCGCGTCGCGCATGGTGTCGGCGGAGACGTGCGAGAGGTCCACGAGCATGCCGCAGCGGTTCATCTCGCGGACGACCTCGTGGCCGAAGGCGGTCAGGCCGTTCGCGCGCGGCTCGTCCGTGGCGGAGTCGGCCCAGTCGTTGTTGTCGTTGTGGGTGAGCGTCATGTAGCGGACGCCCAGTTCGTACAGCGCGCGCAGGGTGGCCAGGGAGTTGTTGATGGAGTGGCCGCCCTCGGCGCCCATGAGGGAGGCGATCCGGCCGTCCGTACGCGCCGCCTCCATGTCGTCCGCGCTGTGGGCGAGCCGCAGGTCCGCCGGGTAGCGGTCGGCGAGCCGGCGGACCACGTCGATCTGTTCGAGGGTGGCGCTGACGGCCTGGTCGCCCGTGTAGTCCGAGCGTACGTAGACCGACCAGAACTGGGCGCCGACGCCGCCCGCGCGCAGCCGTGGGAGGTCGGTGTGCAGGTTCGCCGACTGGTCGTGGGCGATGTCGCGCCGGTCCAGGTCGTAGCGCACCTGCTCGCGCAGCGCCCAGGGCAGGTCGTTGTGGCCGTCCACGACGGGGTACGCGGCCAGCAGCTCGGCGATGCGCGGGTCGGCGCCCGGGCCCCTGGGGTCCGGGGCCGGGGCACCGGCGGGCCCGGTACCGGCCGGGCGGGAGTGCCCGGCGCTCATCACTTGCCCCCGAAGCCGAAGCCGGCCGGCGTGGCGACCTTGTTGCGCAGCCGCTTGCCCTTGGTGGTGGCCTGCTCGTTCAGCTCCTGCTGGAAGTCGCGCATCCGGGCGAGGAGTTCGGGGTCGTGGGCGGCCAGGACGCGGGCGGCGAGCAGTCCGGCGTTACGGGCGCCGCCGATCGAGACGGTGGCGACGGGCACCCCGGCCGGCATCTGCACGATGGAGAGCAGCGAGTCCATGCCGTCCAGGTACTTCAGGGGGACGGGCACGCCGATGACGGGCAGGGGGGTGACCGAGGCGAGCATGCCGGGCAGGTGGGCCGCTCCCCCGGCGCCGGCGATGATCACCTTCAGGCCGCGGTCCGCCGCGTCCTCGCCGTACACGATCATCTCGCGCGGCATGCGGTGGGCGGAGACGACATCGACCTCGTACGGGATCTCGAACTCGTCCAGGGCCTTGGCGGCGGCCTCCATGACGGGCCAGTCGGAGTCGGAGCCCATGACGATGCCGACGAGGGGGGAGGCAGGAGAAGCGTGAGAGGCGGCGGAGGACGGGGAGGCGGGGGAGGACGGGGAGGCGGGGGTCATTCGGTGATCGTTCCTCGCAGGTAGCCGGCGGCGTGCGCGGCGCGCTCGCGCACGTCGGCCAGGTCGTCGCCGTAGGTGTTGACGTGGCCGACCTTGCGGCCGGGCTTCACGTCCTTTCCGTACATGTGGATCTTCAGCCCCGGGTCCCTCGCCATGCAATGGAGGTAGGCCGCATACATGTCGGGATAGTCGCCGCCCAGGACGTTGGCCATCACCGTCCACTTGGCGCGCGGGCGCGGGTCGCCCAGCGGGAGGTCCAGTACGGCGCGGATGTGGTTGGCGAACTGCGAGGTCATCGCGCCGTCCTGGGTCCAGTGGCCCGAGTTGTGGGGGCGCATCGCCAGCTCGTTGACCAGCACACGGGGTGTGCCGTCGGCATCCCGTACCTCGAACAGTTCGACCGCGAGGTGGCCCACGACCCCCAGCTCACGGGCGATCCGCAGCGCCAGTTCCTGGGCCCGGGCGGACAGCTCCGGGGACAGGTCCGGAGCCGGGGCGATCACCGTGTCGCAGACGCCGTCGACCTGGACCGACTCCACGACCGGGTACGCGACGGCCTGGCCGTGCGGGGAACGGACGATGTTGGCGGCCAGCTCCCGTACGAAATCGACCTTCTCCTCGGCCAGGACGGGCACCTTGGCGCGGAACGGCTCGGCGGCCTCTTTGGATGATCGTACGACCCATACGCCCTTGCCGTCGTAGCCGCCGCGGACCGTCTTGAGCACCACCGGATAGCCCCCGCCCTCGGCCGCGAAACGGTCGACGTCCGCGGGGTCCGCGACCAGGCGGTGGCGTGGGCTCGGGGCGCCGATCTCGTCCAGTCTGGCCCGCATCACCCCCTTGTCCTGGGCGTGCACCAGCGCGTCGGGACCGGGCCGTACGGGGATGCCGTCGGCCTCCAACGCCCGAAGATGCTCGGTGGGAACGTGTTCGTGATCGAAAGTGATCACGTCACAGCCACATGCGAAGGCGCGCAGCGTGTCCAGGTCGCGGTAGTCGCCGATGACGACATCGCTGACCACCTGGGCCGCCGAGTCCTGCGGGGTGTCGCTGAGGAGCTTGAACTTGATGCCGAGGGGAATGCCCGCCTCGTGGGTCATACGGGCGAGCTGACCGCCACCGACCATGCCGACTACCGGGAACGTCACGCCTCCAGGGTATCCGCACAACCGTCCCGCCCCACCCCCCTCTTGGAGGAAGCTCCAAGAGCCGATGGCGGCGCACACCTCGGGCGATAGGCTCGCCGCGTCCGCGCGAGCGGCTGCGGGAAGGGGGCGCGGCGATGGGTGAGGGCGACATAGCCAAGCCGTCCAGGACGGCGGGGATCGCCCTGGCGGTCGTGGCCCTGGTGGTCGCCGTCTTCGCGGTGGTCACCCTGCTCTCCGGGCCGGTCGTCTACGACGAGGGCGATTCGGAGATAGCGGTGTCCGCCGGGGACCGCTTCTCCGTACGGCTCAAGGACGATCCCGGCACCGGCTACCGGTGGGTCATCGCCGCCCCCGAGCCGGATCCGGCCGTTCTCAGGGCCGTCGGCAGCCATTTCGACAGCGACGCGCCGCCGGGCGAGAACGGGTCGGGCGGCGGTTCGCGGTACCTGGAGTTCGAGGCGACGGGCGTGGGGCGTACGGATCTGCGGCTGCTGCACTGCCTGCGCTGCGGCACCCCCGGGGCCGTCGAGCGGGGCGCCCGCAGCGTCAACTTCCGGGTGACGGTGCGCTGAGGGCGGGAGGCAGCACCCAGGGGCCCTGGTTAGCATGAGGACGCGGACTGAGGTTGACGGCCGCCGCCCACACGCCCCCATCAGGAGTAGAACAATCACTATGAGTGAGCGGAGCGTACTCCGGGCCAGGCTGGACGCGCTGGCCCGCGAGGTCGTGAAGTTCGGTGCCGTCGGCGGCGCGGGGGTCGTGGTCAACTTCGCCGTCTTCAACCTCGTACGGCAGCTCACCGAGCTGCCGGTGGTACGGGCCAGCATCGTGGCGACGGTGGTGGCCACCGGCACCAACTACCTGGGATACCGCTACTTCACCTACCGGGACCGCGAGAAGAGCGGGCGCACCAGGGAACTCACCCTCTTCCTGCTGTTCAGCGTGGTCGGCCTGCTGATCGAGAACGGCGTGCTGTACGTGGCGACGTACTGGTTCGGCTGGGACAGCAGACTCCAGAGCAACATCTTCAAGTTCCTGGGCATCGGTGTCGCCACGCTCTTCAGGTTCTGGTCCTACCGCACCTGGGTCTTCCGGGCGCTGCCCGCTCCCGGCCCCGGGCTGATCGCTCCGCCGGCGCCGGTCCTCGCCAAGAAGACCGAGGGCGCCGGCAAGTAGCGGGGCGGCGGCCCACAAGCGGGACGAACGGCTCGCCCGGGCAGGGTGAACGGCTCGTCCAAGCAGGACGAACGGCTCGTCCAGGTCAGGATGAACGGTTCTCCGCCCCTATTCCGTCCCGGATTCCGCCTCCCGCGCCAGGAACAGCGCGAAGACCGGCGGATGCTGCTGGAGCAGCTCCAGCCGCCCGCCGTCGGCCTCCGCCAGGTCCCGGGCCACGGCCAGGCCCAGCCCGGTGGAGTTACGGCCCGAGACCGTACGCTCGAAGACCCGCGACCCGAGGTCGGCCGGCACGCCCCGGCCCGCGTCGGTGACCTCCACCACGGCCTGGTTCCCGGTCACCCGCGTACGCAGCGCGACCGTCCCGGCACCGTGCATCAGCGAGTTCTCGATCAGCGTGGCGAGCACCTGCGCGACCGCCCCGGGCGTGCCGACCGCCCGCAGCTCCTTCTTGCCGGAGCGCACGATGGCCCGGCCCGCGCTGCGGTAGGCCGGGCGCCACTCCTCGACCTGCTGCTTGACGACCTCGTCCAGGTCGAAGGCGACGGCCGAGCCGGTGCGCGGGTCGCGCGAGTTGGTCAGCAGCCGCTGGACGACGTCGGTCAGCCGCTCCACCTGGGTCAGCGCGATGGTGGCCTCTTCCTTCACCGTGTCCGGGTCGTCGGTCAGGGTGATCTCCTCCAGCCGCATGGACAGCGCGGTCAGCGGCGTACGGAGCTGGTGGGAGGCGTCGGCGGCGAGCCGGCGCTCGGCGGTGAGCATCCGCGCGATGCGCTCGGCGCTGGCGTCCAGCACGTCCGCGACCCGGTCCAGCTCCTGGACCCCGTAGCGGCGGTGGCGCGGGCGCGGGTCGCCGGAGCCCAGCCGTTCCGCGGTCTCGGCGAGGTCGGTCAGCGGCGCGGTCAGCCGGCGGGCCTGGCGGATGGCCAGCACCACGGCGGCCAGGATGGCCAGCACCGCCACGGCCAGGATGACCAGCAGCGTACGGCCGATCTCGGAGTTGACCGCGGAGCGGGACTCCTGGACGGTGACGGACTCCCCGCGGTCGCCGTGCGCCGTGGACTCGATGACATTGCCCGGGGGGCGCCGGCCGATCTCGATCGGGCGTCTGCCCGGCACCTCGATCACCGCGTGCCGCTTGCCCGTGATCTGCGCCGACAGGACGTCGGGGGTGAGTTTCTCGCCGCTGCCCAGCCGGCTCTCCACGATGCCGACGAGCCGTACGGCCTCGGAGACGACGCTCTCCTGCGCCCCCGCCTGGATCGTGCGGGTCTCCACGATGACGAGCGAGAGCCCGAAGACGGCGATCACGACGAGCACCACGGCGAGCGTGGAATTGATCAGGCGGCGGCGCACGGTGCCCTCCGGGCAGGAGTTCGGTCGTTCTCGTCGGTTTCCCGCCCGGCGGCACCGGCGGCAGGGGCCTCAGCTCTTCTCGAAGCGGAAGCCGACACCGCGGACGGTGGCGATGTAGCGGGGGTTGGCGGCATCGTCACCCAGCTTCTTGCGGAGCCAGGAGATGTGCATGTCCAACGTCTTCGTGGAGGACCACCAGGTGGTGTCCCAGACCTCGCGCATGAGCTGGTCGCGGGTGACGACCCGGCCGGCGTCCCGCACCAGGACCCTCAGCAGGTCGAATTCCTTCGCCGTGAGCTGGAGTTCCTCCTCGCCCATCCAGGCACGGTGCGACTCGACGTCGATCCGTACGCCGTGGCGGGGGGCTGCTGGGGCTCGGCGGAGGAGCCGCGGCGCAGCAGGGCCCGTACCCGTGCCAGCAGTTCGGCGAGCCGGAAGGGCTTGGTGACGTAGTCGTCGGCGCCGGCGTCCAGGCCGACGACGGTGTCCACCTCGTCGGCGCGGGCGGTGAGGACCAGGATGGGGAAGGAGTGGCCTTCGTTGCGCAGCCGGCGGGCGACCTCCAGGCCGTCCATGCCGGGCAGGCCGAGATCGAGGACGAGCAGGTCGATGTTCCCCTGGAGGCCGGCGTCGAGCGCCGTGGGGCCGTCCTCGCGCACCTCGACCTCGTACCCCTCGCGGCGCAGGGCGCGGGCGAGCGGCTCCGAGATGGACGCGTCATCCTCGGCGAGCAGTACACGGGTCATGGGCCGATGGTAGTCCGATGTGTCCCGGCTCCGGGCAGGGCCGGGCGGCCCCGCCGGAGGACGGCAGACGGGTGCGCGGTTCCCGGTCACAGGTGCGCACGGTTCATGGTCACGGTCCGCGGCGTTCATGATCGCCGGTGAGTACGGTCCGTGGTCGGGCGTGCGCGCAGTCGGATAACGGACGGCGGACGGTTCCCGGAAGCCGGTGTGAGCGTTGTCTCACTCGCCCCACTGGTACCTATGCGGGACGTATGGTGTCGGAACGTCTGTGGCACAACCTCACCTCCGAGACCGATGACACCACCAACGTCATAGGTCCCTGTGGTGTGCGGGGCCGGAACCACCCGCCCCGGTACCGCAGAGAATGACCTTCGACCGGGTCCGCCGCGCAGAGCAAGCACGGGGGCGTGGGATCCCGGTGTACGACCGCTCTGCCGATTCCTCCTCGTGTGGCGTCGCGTGGACCCCTCGGGCGTGGGGGCCGGGCGGTACGGCGCCGGTGCCGGTCAACCGACCCGGGCGCGCTGCGGTCTCCCCACGCGTCCCGAGCACACCAAGGAAGCACCATGGCGTCCAGCCTGACGAAGGACGCGGCCGAGCAGGGAACCCCTGACACCGGCGGCAAGACCTTCTTCGGCCACCCCCGCGGCCTGGCCACCCTCTTCATGACCGAGATGTGGGAGCGGTTCAGCTTCTACGGCATGAGGGCGCTCCTCGTCCTGTACCTGATCGCCGGCGGTCCCGATGCCAAGGACGGCTCGCAGGGCGGCGGTCTGGGGATCACCGAGTCCAGCGCTCTGGCGATCTACGGCGTCTACATGGCGATGGTCTACCTGCTCGCCATGCCCGGTGGCTGGTTCGGTGACCGTGTCTGGGGACCCCGTAAGACGGTCATCATCGGCTCTTCCGTCGTCATCGCGGGCCATGTCGTGCTCGCGCTCCCGGGCCCGTCGTTCTACATCGGCCTGGCGATGGTGGCCCTCGGCTCGGGTCTGCTGAAGTCCAACATCTCCACGATGGTGGGCCACCTCTACAACGGCCCGAAGGACCCGCGCCGGGACGGTGGCTTCACCGTCTTCTACATGAGCATCAATATCGGGTCCTTCGCCGCCCCGCTGGTCATCGGCGGCATCGGCCAGAGCGTCAACTGGCACCTGGGCTTCGGTATAGCGGCGGTCGGTATGGCGCTGGGTCTGATCCAGTTCCTGATAGGCACCAAGCACCTGAACGTCAAGAGCAGCCAGGTCCCGACCCCGCTGTCGGCGCAGGAGCGCAAGAGCTGGCTGCTCAAGGGCCTGATGTGGCTCGCGATCGTCGCCGTCTTCTACGGTGTCGTCGGCGGCGCCGGGCTCTTCTCCATCAACTGGGCGCTGATCCCGCTCGCCCTGATCGGCATCATCACCCCGTTCGTGGTGATGTTCCGCATCAAGCGGGACAAGGAGCTGACGGCTGCCGAGCAGAGCAAGGTCAGCAGCTACGTCTGGATCTTCGTCGCAGCCGCCCTGTTCTGGATGATCTTCGACCAGGCCGGCTCCACGCTGAGCATCTTCGCCGAGAAGAACACCGCCGACACGATCTTCGGCCTGGGCTTCCCGTCCTCGTACTTCCAGGCGGTCAACCCGCTGTGGGTGCTGGCACTGGCCCCGGTCTTCGCCTCGGCCTGGCTGGCGCTGTCCCGCCGCAGCAAGGAGCCCAACACCACGGTGAAGTTCACCATGGGCATGGTCCTCATCGGCTTCTCGTACTTCTTCTTCGTCATCCCGATGCTGATGTCCGAGGACGGCACCAAGGTCAGCCCGATGTGGCTGATCACCGTCTACGGCCTCCAGACCATGGGTGAGCTGTGCGTCTCCCCCGTCGGCCTGTCGGTGACCACCAAGCTGGCCCCGGCGAAGTACGCCAGCCAGATGATGGGCGTGTGGTTCCTGGCCAACACCGCCGGTGACAGCGTCATCAGCCTCGCCACCATCGGCGGCGCCGACCTGGTGGGAATGGGCGCGCTGATAGTCGAGGGCGTGCTCGCGACCGGAGCCGGCCTCGCCGTCTACATGTACCGCAAGCGGATCAACGAGCAGATGGGCGACGTGCGCTGACGCGGACCGCGGACGCCTTCTGTACGTGAGGAGGGCCCGGCACCTGAGGGTGCCGGGCCCTTTCGCGTGCGCGGGGCCGTTGTCGGGGCTGCTGTCGGGGCTGCTGTCGGGGCCGCTTGCCGGTCCCGGTGGGGCGGTCGGCTAGGTGCGGGGGCTCCGGTGCCGCCCGGAGGGGCGCGTACGGGGCCTGCGCGGTGTGCGGTCCGGTTGCGGCGTACGGGACCGGCCGCCCCGCGTACGGGCCGGGGGTGCCGCGTCCCGGGGGCGCAGGCGGTCCACGGCCGCCATCCCGATGCGGAAGACCGCGGCCGGGACGACGAGGCACAGCAGCAGCCGGAACAGCGTTACGCCCCACGGCCGGCCGACGCCCCAGGGCTGCTCGGCCAGGATCTTGCCGGCGTGCTTCAGGGAGACGTAGTAGTCGCCGTGCGCGCCCGCCGCCAGCTCGACCGGCAGGCTGATCCGCGCCCGCCCGCCTGCGGGGACGGTGCCCCGCCACTGCTGCTCCTCCCAGGCCGGGGCGTAGACGCCGTGCGCGACGCCGACCTCGAAGACCGGGTTCCTGACCGGGTCCGGGGTCCGGTTGCCGACGGTCACCACCAGCCGGCGCCGTGGCGGCGCGCCGAACCAGGTCAGCAGGCCGCTGCTGCCCTCCAGGCGCGGCGGGGCGAGTGCGGTCAGCGGGGCCCCGTCCGGCTCGCGGGGTACGGGGGCGACCGGGTGGCCGGTGATGCGCAAGGCGGTGGCGGCGGAGGCGGCCGGGCCGGTGACGGTGGCGACATGGACGACGCAGGGGCAGGGCCGGGGCGGCTCGGCCACCGGGAGGGACCTGCGGAAGGAGCCGTCGCCGCCGGTGGTCACGGCCCGGCCGGCACCGTTGGCGCAGGTGTCGGTGCCGCCGGCCATGTTCTGCCCGCAGATCAGGACCGTCAGCAGCGCCCGGGGTCGCCAGCCCCGGCCCGTGACGGTGACGGTGCCGCCCTTGGCCGCCTCCTTTCCGGAGAGCCCTACGGAGGGGTGGTCGTCCGCCACGGAGGTCCGTGGGGCGGCGGGCCGGTCCTCCGCCGCCGCCGTGGTGCTTGTCGCGGGGAGTGCGAGGAGGGCCGAAGCCGCGCACACGGCGGCTGCCCGGCGGAGCGTGCGGACCCGTGCGGGCGCCCTGCCGGGGCCCGGTCCGGCGGGGGCTACGCCTTGTGGCGGCGGGAGAGCCACAGTGCCCCGGCCGCCCCGGCGAGCAGGACGGTTCCGCCGAGTGTGCCCAGGGCGACGGCGGAGTCGGCCGGGCCGGTCTGCGGAAGCTGCTCACCGGCGGAGGTCCCCGCGGAGGAGGAGCCGGAGCCCGCGGAGGAGGAACCGCCGGAGGAGCCGGAGCCCGCGGACGTGCCGCCGCCGGAGCCGCCCGATTCCTTGACGTCCAGCGTGAGCGAGGGCCTAGGGTTGTTGCTCGGCGTACAGGTGGTGGTCGTGCCCAGCGCCGAGATGGTGAGCGTGCCGGCCGTGAAGGTGACCTCGCCGCTCTTCTTCGGGGTGTATGTACCGCTCAGATCGCTGATCTTGATGGGCGTGTTGGCGGGAACCGCCTTGTCGTTGGGCGGCCCCGACACCGGTACGGTGCCGCTCTCCGCGCCGCCCAGCTTGATGAGCGCGCTCGGCTTCATGGCGCCCGCGCCCAGTTCGACCGGGCTGGAGGAGACGCCCTTCTGGAAGGACATCACGAGCCGGTAGCCGCTGCCGCTGCGGGTGCTCTTGATGTCGATGGGCGAGACCGCGCCCTTGCTGCCGATGGGCGTCTTGCACTGGTAGTTGACGCCGACCACCTGGGCGTGCGCGGCCGGTGCGGTGAGGCAGACCGCGGATCCCGCCGTCAGTGCCACGGTCGCGGCCAGGCCGGCCGCGCGGCGGGGGCGCCTGCCGTGCTGTTCGTGGAAGCGGGTCACACCGAGCTCCCCTTCTCGCGAGTGCGCGCCGCCCGATGTTCCTGACGGCACATCAGATGGAGTCGCTCAAGGTACGCCGGGGACCTTGTCGAGGGAAGTCACAGAACAGGCCGGATCGCTCCGGTCGTGGGACAGGAGGGTTCCATGAGAACCATGAGAAGGGGAACGGAAAGGCCCGCGGGGGCGGGAAGCGGGACCGGGCCGGAATGGGGTCCGGAACGCGAGGCGGAAGAACGGGCGATGCAATGGGCGGCGGGCGGCGGGCGACGGGCGACGGGCGACGGGCGACGGGCGACGGGCGACGGGCGACGGGCGACGGGCGACGGAACAGCAGAACCCGCGTACGGCCCGGCGCGCCGGGAACCACGGACCGCGGATCGCCGGTCACGGACCGCGGCCTGCCGGCCACGGACCGCACGGCGCGGGCTACGCCGGAGCGGCCAGCTCCGCCCACACCGTCTTTCCGGCGCCGTCCGGGTTGCGTACGACCCCCCAGTCCAGGCACAGCCGCTGCACGATGAACATGCCGTGTCCGCCGGGCCGGCCGGCGCGGTGCGGGGTGCGGGGTGCGGGCGAGCCCGCCCCGAGGTCGGTGACCTCCAGCCGCAGCTTCTTGCTGTCGCAGCGCAGCCGCAGCTCCTCGGGGCCTTCGGCGTGCAGACAGGCGTTGGTGACGAGTTCGGAGACCACGAGCAGGACGTCCTCGGCGGCGGCCCGCCGGTCGGCGGCCTCGGCCGGCAGCCATCCCCAGTCGTGCAGGGCCTCCCGGGCGAAGTCCCGGGCGCGTACGACGGCCCCGGCGACACCGGTGAGGCGCAGCCTGCGGATCTGGCCGACCGGCACCGGGGCGAGGGAATCGGAGGGAGCGCCGGCGACGGGGGCACCCATGCCGCCAGGGCCATGGGGGCCCGGCTCCGGACCCAGGTCGCCCGGCGGGTACGGCCGGGTGGTGCTCATCAGCGCTTCACCTCACCGATTCGCCATTTCACGGTCAACGGTTACCTGACAGATTCAACAGATTCAGATGTCTCCTGCCCGACCGGACCGTGAGAACACCCACTTCTTGGGCACAGAAGTTGTGACGCGGCCAACGCGTCCGGGGAAGCGGCCTTCGCGGACACCGCCGTTCCCTCACCCCCGCCTCCATCGTCAGTCGGCGAGGGCCGCATCGAGGGAGTCGTGCACGGTGAAGACCGCTTCCGCGCCGGTGATCTCGAAGACCCTGGCCACCACGGACCGCATTCCGGCCAAATGAACCGCGCCCCCCTCGGCCTCCGCCTTCAGGCGGGCCCCCAGTAGTACGTTCAGACCGGTCGAGTCCATGAACTCCAGCCGCGAGCAGTCCACGACCAGCCGCGCGAAGCCGTCGGCGACGCAGCTTTCCAGTGATTCACGCAACAGGTCCGCGGTGTGGTGATCGAGCTCACCCGCGGCGGTCACGACCGCGCTCGCACCGTGATGCCGGATCTCGACATGAAGCCGGCCCCGGCTTGCACTGCCGACCGTCCCGCGGTCCATGCGCGCGCACCTCTCTTGCTGTCTCGCTGTCTGGTTGTTCACCACTGCGCTCAGTGAACCCTACGCCTTTGATACGCGCTTCGGTAGCCGAACAATGCGCATCCAGTTCCAAATACGGACAACACGCACTTGCCATCTTCAGGGAAAGGCAGGTAGGCGTAGAGGGACACATTCGACCCGGCCGGCTTTGGAGGCGCCGCACACCGCAGCTTCACGTAGAGGCATCGGCAGCCATATGCCGAGAACGATGGAGGAGACCATGTCACCCCGGCTCGACGAATTGCGCACCGAGCACACCCGGCAGAACGCGTCGTCGACACCCCCGCCCGCCCCGTTCCAGCAGATTCCTTCCCAGCAGACCCACGTCGAACCGCCCGAATCGGACGTGCTGGGATTCCCCGAGACCGACGGCCTGCCCGAGATCCCGCCGTTCGACCAGGTGGGCCCGGTGGACGCGAGGGCCTTGTCGAAGACGCTCTTCGAGCGACTGGAATCACTCGAAGAAGGCACCCACGAATACGCGTACGTCCGCAACACCCTGGTAGAACTCAACCTCGCACTGGTGAAGTTCGCGGCCTCCCGGTTCCGCTCCCGCAGCGAACCGATGGAGGACATCGTCCAGGTCGGCACCATCGGCCTGATCAAGGCGATCGACCGCTTCGAGCTCAGCCGCGGCGTGGAGTTCCCGACGTTCGCCATGCCGACCATCGTCGGCGAGATCAAACGCTTCTTCCGCGACACCAGTTGGTCGGTGCGCGTACCCAGGCGCCTTCAGGAACTGCGGCTGGATCTGGCCAAGGCCGGCGATGAACTCGCACAGAAGCTCGATCGCTCGCCCACGGTCGGTGAACTGGCCGAACGCCTCGGCATCACCAACGAGGAAGTCGTCGAAGGGATGGCCGCGAGCAACGCCTACACCGCCAGCTCGCTGGACGCCCAGCCCGAAGAGGACGACAACGAAAGCGCGCTGGCCGATCGCATCGGCTACGAGGACCACGGTCTGGAGGGCATCGAGTACGTCGAGTCGCTCAAGCCCCTGATCGCCGGCCTCCCGCCGCGCGACCGCAAGATCCTCTCACTGCGCTTCGTCGCCAACATGACGCAGTCGGAGATCGGTGAGGAGCTGGGCATCTCGCAGATGCACGTCTCCCGCCTGCTGTCGCGCACGCTCGTACGGCTCCGTAAGGGGCTGATGGTCGAGGAGTGAGCACGGCTGCGGCCGTCTCACAGGGCCCGCCCGTACGGCTTGCTCGTACGGCTTGCCCGTACGGCTCGTAAGTGGTGAGCAGGGCCTGCCCCGGTCGGCGGACGACGGGGGCGGGCCCTGCTCACCACCTGCCCATGTTGGCGGGCCCCGTGCATCACCTGCCCACTGCCCACGTACCTGCTACTGGCCTGCCGCCCTTGGTGTCTCAGCAGCTCACTGCGGGTGCGAGGTGGTCCGGTAGCGGCTGCGGAACTCCGCGAGGAGTTCGTCGGTGACCTCGGCGCCCGCGGCGACGGCCGCGTGCACCTCACGGAAGTACCCCTCGTACCCGGCCGGGGTGTACAGGCACAGACCGCGCACCGTTTCGGTGCCCGCGTTGCGGAACCCGTGCGGGGTGCCGCGCAGCGCGGCCAGCAGGTGGCCGGGGCCCACCGATACCTCGCCGTCACCGTTGTGGAGGGTCAACTCGCCCTCCAGGACGTAGAAGTACTCGTCGTGCGCGCCGTGCACATGCGGCCGGGCCCCGATGACGCCCGGTTCGAGGGTGAACTCCTCGAAGGCGAACCGGCCTTCCGTGTGCTCGGAGGTCAGCCGGAAGAAGTGGCCCACCCCCGCGACCTCGATGGACTCCCCGTCCTCGGGCCGCCGCAGCAGTGCGCGCATCGGCGTCGCGGCGGCGCCGGGCCCGTGCGCCGTCCCGCCGTTCTCGCGGCTGTCGTGGCTGTGGTGGCTGTGGTTGCTCTCGTCGTGCGCGTGAATCTCTTTGGTCTCGTTCTTGTGTTCGGTCACGCATGCATCTTGTCAGAAGTGACTCACGGGGCTCATGTGATTCATCTACCCGAGGGCGCCGAAGAGTTGGCCGTACGCGCTGCCCGCGGCGTACCCGGCCACGGTCTCCAGGCACGCCCAGACCGCCCCGGCGGCCATGCTGTACGGCGCCAGGCGCGCGTACGGCACCCCGGCCGCGCCCGCCACGTGCGGGGCGACGGTCCGCACCACCGGCAGGAAGCGGGAGAGGAACAGCGCGGGGCCGCCCCTGCGGCGCACCGCCGACCAGGCACGGTCCCAGGCCGTGTCGGGCACCCGGCGACCCAGACGGCAGGACCGCAGCCCGGGGCCGAGCCGGCGTCCGGTCCGGTGCGCGAGCAGATCGCCGACCGCCGCTCCGGCCGCGGCGCACAGGACCACGGCGGGCAGCCACAGCGTGCCCGTACGGGAGAGGAAGCCCGCGCACAGCAGAAGGCTCAGCGTGGGGACGAACGCGCCCAGCAAAAGCACCGACTCCGAGGTGACCAGGGCGGCGATGACTCCGTAGGCGGCGGGCGGCGAGGCGCCCGTCAGCAGCTCCGCCGGGTTCAGCGGCACGCTCGCGCACCCTGTATGGGAGGGCCCGGGCACCAACCGGCCGACGGCACCCGCAGATGCCATACCCGGGCGGGCGGGAGGTTGCGCAGCACGACGCTGCGCTCCTGGCCGTGGCTGCGGGCGAAACCGGCCAGCAGCCGGGTCACCGCGCGGTGCCGGGCCGCCTCGGCGCGGCTGCCGGTCAGCGTGCGCGCGGTGAGGGTGCCCAGGTACCCGAAGAAGGTGAGATGGCCACCGGGGGCCAGGGCGTTCATGTAGCCCTCCAGGATCGTACGGACCTCCGCCGGCTCGAAGTTGGTGAACGGCAGACAGGAGACGATCACGTCGTACGGGCCCTCGGGGCGGACCTCCGTGATGGACCCGCGGATGACGCGGATGCGGTCGGAGGCCGCCGCCATGGCGGGGTCGGCCAGCAGGCAGTGGTGGAGGTGGTCCACGAAGCGGGGGTTGATCTCCACGGCGTCCAGCCGGTCGGCCGGGCCGAGCAGCCCCGCCAGCACACGGGTCACCGGGCCGGTGCCGGCGCCGGCCTCCAGCACCGAGAGCGGGCCCGGCCGCCGGGCCACGCCCTGGGAGGCCAGCGGGGCCGCGAGCCGGGCGGCGAGGTACCTGCTGCTCGGGGCGACCGCGCCGGTGGCCCGGCTCGTACGGACCGCCTCGCGCAGGAACCGGGCGGCCGGGGCGAGCGGCGGGATGAGCACGGGCGGGGCAGGCGGGGCGGCGATGGCTGTCGTGCCTGCCGTGCCTGCCGTAACCGGCGTGGCCGTTGCGGCTGTCTTGGTTTCCATGGCCCCGACGCTAGGAATCTTTCGATGCCCCGCCATCGGCCGTTCTGCGAGGTGGATCCCCTACGAAAGTAGGGGGTGATCCTGGCCGATGGCAGGATCCGCCCAAGGCCTGGGCGGCCTAGTGTGATCACTGTGCTGATCACGACGAAACGGGCGTGGCCCTGGTGGGCCGAAGTCCTGCTGGTGGTGGGCTTCGGGGTGCCCACCCTCCAGGAGGCTTACATCGGCGCGGCGGCGCGGCCCGTGAGCGTGCAGGTCGCCCTGGCCGTCGTGGCATCGCTCTCCGTGGCGCTGCGCTACCGGCTCCCGCTGGTGGCGCTGGTGTGCACGGTCGTGGCCGCCGCCGCTCTGGGCACCATCCTGCCGCTGCTGGTCGTGCTCTTCCACCTCGTCTCCCACGGCCGCACGGCCGCCGCTCTGACAGCCGCCGCGGTGGCCCTGGCCGCAAACGCGCTGGCCCCGGAAAGCAACTCCCTGTGGGGCATGCGCTCGTACGGTGTGCTCATGCCCCTGGCGATCGTGCTGGCGTTCGGCCTGTGGGCGGCCAACCGCCGGCGTCTGGTCGCCGCCCTCGCCGGGCAGGTCGACCAGCTCAGGGTGGAGCGTGAACTGCGCGCCGAGCAGGCCCGGCTCCATGAGCGCGCCCGTATCGCCGCCGAGATGCACGACGTCCTCGCCCACCGGCTCAGCGTGGTCGCGCTGCACACCGGGGCGCTGCAACGCCGGGCCGCCTCCCTTCCGGGGCCGGTCGCCGACCGGCTCGCCCTGCTGCGTACCGCCTCCACCCAGGCGCTCGGCGATCTGCGGGACGTCCTGGGGGCGCTGCGCGAGACCAACGGGCCACAGGACGGCGGGGGGTTCGGCGGGTCGCGGACACCGGGGCTGCGGGAGCTGCCGGCGCTGCTGGACGAGGCCCGGGAGGCGGGACAGTCGATCGACGCGGTGATCGAGGGCGACGCCGGGAGCCTGCCCGCCAGCCACCGGCTGGCCGTCCACCGGCTGGTCCAGGAATCGCTGACCAACGCCCGCAAGCACGCGGCGGGCGCGCCCGTACGTGTCGAGGTGCGGTTCGGGCCGCCGCAGACGACAGTACGGATCAGCAACGTGGCGGGCCGGCCGTCGCCGGACGTGGCGGCGGGCGGAGGCTACGGCCTGGTGGGGCTGTCCGAACGGGTCGGAGCGCTGGGCGGCCGTCTGGCGTACGGGCCCGCGGGCGCCGGGGGCTGGCGGATCGAGGCCGGCATCCCGCTCACCCACCACCTCACCCCTGCCGCCACCGCTTCCCGTACGCCAGACGCAACCGGCACCGCCGGAGGTCCGGACGCGGTGAGCGCCCCGACCGCGCCGTCCCCCTCGGACCCACCGCCTGGAGAAGCATGACCGGCATGATCCGCACCCTGATCGTCGATGACGACAGCCTCGTACGGCTGGCGCTGGCCGACATCCTCCAGGACGCCGACGGCATCACCGTCACGGCCGAGGCCGCCGACGGCGCCGAGGCGGTGGAGCTGGCGCGCTCGCACCGTATCGACGTGGCCCTCATGGACATCCGTATGCCGCGTATGGACGGCATCGCCGCCACCAGGAGCCTGCGGGCACTCGCCGACCCGCCGCAGGTGGTGGTGCTGACCACCTTCGACCTGGACCAGTACGTGTACGACGCGCTCTCCGCGGGGGCATCGGGCTTCCTGCTGAAGGACACCGAGCCGGAGGAGATCATCCGCGCCGTGCGGGTGGTCGCCGAGGGTCAGGCCATGCTCCACCCCGCCGCGGCCCGGCGCCTGATCGACCGCTACCACCACACGGCCCCGCGTCAGGCGCCCGCGGCCAGGTCCCGGGTCGGGCGGCTGACGCCACGCGAGACGGAAGTGCTCGGCCTGCTGGCCGGCGGCGCGTCCAACGCGGAGATCGCCGCCGGACTCCGCATGCGGGAGAGCACGGTCAAGGCCCATGTCAGCCGCATCCTGGCCACGCTGGAGGTCGGCAACCGCGTCCAGGCGGCCCTGTGCGCCCGGGACGCGGGGCTGGTCGTGTAGGCCGCTCGGTCCGGCCGGGCACCGTCCGTCGGGACTCGCAGCCCGGCTCAGTTCCCCCTTCCCTCCCCGGCCGCTTCGAGGAGGATCCGGGCCAGGTCGTCCGGCCGGGAGAACATCGGCCAGTGGCCGGTGTCCATCTCGGCCAGACGCCACCGCCCGCCGTCCAGCAGCCGGGCCACGGCCTCGCCCGGCTCGGGCCCGTCGAGCAGGCACTTGACGTACGTCGCCGGAAGTTCGCCCAGCGGCCGGGCCAGTACGGCCGGCTCGGCCAGTGAGGCGCCCGGGTGCGGCGTCGCGCCGCCCACGAGCCGTGCGGTCTGCTCCGGGGTGAGGTCCTGGCCCGCGCAGTCGGCCTCGGTCAGCGGTGCCCAGAAGCCGCCGTTCGCGGCAAGCACGGCCGCCAGTTTCTCCGGCCCCTCCCACCAGGTCGAGACGAACGACTCGCCGTCGGCCGGGACGTCGGAGTCGACGAAGACCACGCGGGCCAGCCGGTCACCGATCCGCCCGGCCGCCTGGCCGACCGGGATGCCCGAGTAGCTGTGGCCGACCAGGACGACATCGCGCAGGTCCTGGCGTTCGACCGCCTCGACGATGTCCTGGACGTGGGTCTGCTGCCCGGCCGGTATGCCGTGCCTCTCCGCGAGCCCGGACAGCGTCAGCGGGTGGGCGCCGTGACCGGCCGCCCGCAGGTGCGGCACCACCTCCTGCCACGCCCACGCCCCGAGCCACGCCCCTGCGACCAGTACGAAATCCGTCATGGCGGCAACGTAACGGAGGGGTCTGACAACGCCTCTGCGCGCACACCTCCGGCACGCCGGCCCCGACCGCCGGCCCCGACCGCCGGTCTCCGAAAAGGGCTTGGTCACCAGGATCACCGGCCGCGACAGGGGACCTCCTCGCCGACGTCGCGCCGCCACTCCTCGCGGGTGAGGGCGCGGTTAGCCGTGCGGCAGGCAGCCCGCCTCCCCGGCGAGCGTGTGCAGCCGCTTGCCGGGGGCGGTCTCCCACAGTCCTGCGGAGGCGCTCCGGCCGGAGCCCGCCAGCGTACGGCCATCGGGAGCGGGCTCGACTCCGTCCCTACGGACGGGCAGTGGCGGGCCTTGGCCTTCGGCCGGCCCGAGGGCGTGGAAGGGCGGTCAGACCCGTACGCCCTTGTGCCAGACGGCCGAGACCAGGGGGACGCCCGGCCGGTAGGCGAGGTGGACGTGGGAGGGGGCGTCCAGGAGGGTGAGGTCGGCGCGGGCGCCGGGGGTGAGCCGGCCGATGTCGGTACGGCGCAGGGCGCGGGCGCCGCCGGCCGTGGCGGACCACACCGCTTCGTCCGGCGTCATGTTCATGTCGCGGACGGCCAGGGCGATGCAGAAGGGCATCGAACTGGTGAAGGACGAGCCGGGGTTGCAGTCCGTGGACAGCGCGACGGTGACGCCGGCGTCCAGGAGGCGGCGGGCGTCGGGCCACTGGGCGCGGGTGGAGAACTCCGCGCCCGGCAGCAGCGTGGCGACCGTGGAGGAGTGCGCGAGCGCGTCGACGTCCTCGTCGGTGAGGTGGGTGCAGTGGTCGGCGGAGGCCGCGTCGAGTTCGACGGCGAGCTGCACGCCGGGGCCGTGGCCGAGCTGGTTGGCGTGGACGCGGGGGTGCAGGCCGTGCCGCCGGCCGGCGGTCAGGATCGTACGGGCCTGGTCGCCGTCGAAGGCGCCGCGCTCGCAGAAGACGTCGATCCAGCGGGCGTACGGGGCGCAGGCGTCGAGCATGGGGCCGGTGACCAGGTCGACGTAGCCGGCCGGGTCGTCGGCGTAGTCGGGGGAGACGATGTGCGCGCCGAGGAAGGTGACTTCTTCGGTGTGCGCGGCGGCGATGCGCAGCGCGCGGGCCTCGTCCTCGACCGTCAGGCCGTAACCGGACTTGGTCTCCAGGGTGGTGGTGCCCTGGCGCAGGGCCTCGGCGGTGTACTTGGCGACGCCCGCGTGCAGGTCTTCGTCGGTCGCGGCACGGGTGGCGGCGACGGTGGTGCGGATGCCGCCGGCCGAGTACGGGCGACCGGACATGCGAGCGTTGAATTCGGCGGTGCGGTCACCGGCGAAGACCAGGTGGGAGTGGGAGTCGACGAAGCCGGGGAGGGCGGCGCGGCCGGCCGCGTCGACGCGGTTGTCAGTGGCCGGTGCTTTGCTTGTCCTGCCGATCCACGCGATGCGGTCGCCGTCGATGACGACGGCCGCGTCCTGGATCAGACCGAGGGGGCCTTCGCCGAGGGAGGGGTCGTTGGTGACGAGGGTGGCGATGTTGGTGATGGCGGTGGTCTTGGCGGTCGTCTGGGCGCCGTTGTTCGCGCCGGTGGCCGGGGATGTCATCGTGCGGGTGCTCTCTTTCAGCCGCGCGGGGTCCGGCGGCGTACGGTTCAGCCGCGTACGGCCGCGATGGACCGGGCGAGGGCGGCGGGTACGTCGGGGAGGAGGGTGTGCGTTGCGTCCCGTACGACGTGTCGGCCGCCGACGACGGTGTGGCGGACATCCGCGTTGGAGGCGGCGAATACGGCCGTCTCGGCGCCCAGCCTGGGCGGTGGGCCCGCCGTGCGGACCGAGTCCAGCGCGAGGGTGGTGAAGTCGGCGAGCGCGCCCGGCTCGATGGTGCCCGCCTCGTCCCAGCCCAGGGCCGCGTGGCCGTCGGCGGTCGCGGCGCGCAGCAGCGCCGCCGCCGTCCAGTGGCCCCGGGTGCGGCTGCTGAGGCGCTCGTTGAGTTCCATGGCGCGGGCCTCTTCGAGGAGGTCGATGACGGCATGGCTGTCGCTGCCGAGCGAGAGCCGGCTGCCGGCGGCCTGGAGGCGGGTGGCGGGCCCGATGCCGTCGGCGAGGTCCCGTTCGGTGGTGGGGCACATACACACGCCGGTGGAGTGGGAGCCCAGCAGCCGTATGTCCTCGGCGGTCAGGTGGGTGGCGTGGACGGCGACGGTACGGCGGCCCAGGACGCCGTGGTCGGCCAGGAGCTGGGCAGGGGTGCGGCCGTGGGCTTCCCGGCAGGCGTCGTTCTCCGCGGTCTGTTCGGAGAGGTGGACGTGCAGGGGGGCGCGGCGCTCCCGGGCCCAGTCGGCGACGGTGCCCATCTGGCCGGCGGGGACGGCGCGTACGGAGTGGACGGCCGCGCCGACGCGGGCGTGGACGTCGTCCGTCTTCAGGGCCGTGACCCGCTCCGCCCAGGCGTCGGCGGTGCCGTCGGAGAAGCGGAGCTGGTGGTGGCTGGGGGCGGCGCCGAAGCCGGCGGAGAGATAGGCGGTGTCCAGGAGGGTGATGCGGATGCCCGCGTCGGTGGCCGCCGCGATCAGGGCCTCGCCCATCGCGTTGGGGTCGGCGTAGCGGGTGCCGCCCGGCGCGTGGTGGAGGTAGTGGAACTCCCCCACGCAGGTGATGCCGGCCAGCGCCATCTCCGCGTACACCGCCCGCGCGAGGTCGTAGTACGTCTGCGGGGTGAGCCGGGAGGCGACCTGGTACATCACCTCGCGCCAGGTCCAGAAAGTGCCGGAGCCGACCTGGACGGTGCCGCGCAGGGCGCGGTGGAAGGCGTGCGAGTGGGCGTTGGCCAGGCCCGGGATCGTCAGGCCGCGCAAGGCGGTGGCGCCGGGCGGCGGGGCGGGGACCTGGAGCCGTACGGCGGTGACGCGGCCGGTGGACAGGTCGGTGTCCACCGCGACATCCGGCTCGACGTGCGCGCCGAGCCAGGCGTGCTCCAGCCAGTACGTCTTCGGTTCCGTCCCGGGTCCGGTCGGTGTGTCGCGCGGCGTCACCTGCACGCCAGGCCCTCCAGTACGTCGGCGAGTGCGGTCACCCCGGCGACGCAGTCGTCCTCGGCCGCGGATTCGGCCGGGGAGTGCGAGACGCCGGTGGGGTTGCGTACGAACAGCATGGCGGTGGGGACACTCGCGGACAAAATACCCGCGTCATGTCCGGCGCCGGTGCCGAGCACGGGTACGCCCGTACGGCCGGATTCCGGTGCAGCCGTACGGCCGGATTCCGGTGCGCCCGTACGGCCGGGTCCCGGCCGGTCCGCCGTACCGCCGAGGATGCGCGCCAGTTCGTCCCGCAGGGCGTGCCGGAACTCCACGACAGGCGTGAAGGACTCGCGGGTGACGCGCACCTCGACGCCGTCCCGCTCGCCGCACTCCACGGCCGCCTGTTCGATCGCGGCGACGACGGTGTCCAGGGTCCCCTGGTCCGCCGCGCGGGAGTCCAGCCAGCCGCGGACCAGCGACGGGATGGCGTTGACGCCGTTCGGCTCGACGGCCACCTTGCCGAAGGTCGCCAGGGCCCCGGCCAGTTCGGCGCGCTTGCGGGCGGCCAGGACGGTGGTGGCGTAGGTGAGCATCGGGTCGCGGCGGTCCGCCAGGCGGGTGGTGCCCGCGTGGTTGGCCTCGCCGTGGAAGTCGAACCGCCAGCGGCCGTGCGGCCAGATGGCGGAGGCGATACCGACCGGGTCGCCGGAGAGGTCCAGCGCCCGGCCCTGTTCGACGTGGAGTTCGATGAACGCGCCGATCCGGGCCAGGCGTTCGGGGTCGGGGCCGATGGCCGCGGGGTCGTACCCGGCGCGTTCCATGGCCTGCGGCAGCGTCACACCGTCGGCGTCCCGCAGTTCACGCGCCTTCTCGGGGCTGAGCTGGCCGGCGGTCAGCCGGGAGCCCACGCAGGCCAGCCCGAAGCGGGCGCCCTCCTCGTCACCGAAGTTGACGACGGCCAGCGGGCGGCTCAACTCCCGGCCGCGCTCGCGCAGTTCGTCCAGGGCGGCGAACGAGGAGACGACGCCGAGCGGGCCGTCGAAGGCGCCGCCGTCCGGTACGGAGTCCAGGTGCGAGCCGGTGACGACCGCGTCACCGGCCGCCGGGTCGCCGAGCCAGGCCCACTGGTTGCCGTTGCGGTCCAGCTCGTACTCAAGGCCCCGGGAGCGCGCCTGGTCCCGGAACCAGGCGCGGCAGTCGGCGTCCGCGCCGGTCCAGGCGAAACGGCGGTAGCCGCCGGTGTCGGCGGCGCGGCCCAGGGGCCGCAGGTCCCGCCACATCTCGTGGAACGAGGAGCTCACGCGCGCCCGCTCCCGGCCGCGCCGGCACCGGTTTCCGTGCCCGTACCGGTTGCCGCCTCCGTACCGGTTGCCGCCTCCGTACCGGTTGCCGCCTCCGTACGGGTGCCCGTGCCCGTGCCCGCGCCCTCGGCGTCGCCCTCGCGCATCGGGATGCGGACGCCACGCTCGGCCGCGACCTCCTCGGCGCGCTCGTACCCCGCGTCGACATGGCGGATGACGCCCATGCCCGGGTCGTTGGTCAGTACCCGGCGGATCTTCTCGCCCGCCAGCGGCGTGCCGTCGGCGACCGTGACCTGGCCCGCGTGCAGGGACCGGCCCATGCCGACCCCGCCGCCGTGGTGGATGGAGACCCACGACGCGCCGGAGGCGACGTTGACCATCGCGTTGAGCAGCGGCCAGTCGGCGATGGCGTCCGAGCCGTCGCGCATGGCCTCGGTCTCCCGGTACGGCGAGGCCACCGAGCCGCAGTCGAGGTGGTCGCGGCCGATGGCGAGCGGGGCGCGCAGGGTGCCGTCGGCGACCATCTCGTTGAAGCGCTCACCCGCCTTGTCGCGCTCGCCGTAGCCGAGCCAGCAGATGCGGGCCGGCAGGCCCTGGAAGTGGACCCGCTCACCGGCCATCTTGATCCAGCGCGCCAGCGACTCGTTCTCCGGGAAGAGGCCGAGGATCGCCTTGTCGGTCGCGGCGATGTCCTTCGGGTCGCCGGAGAGCGCCGCCCACCGGAAGGGGCCCTTGCCCTCGGCGAACAGCGGCCGGATGTAGGCCGGGACGAACCCGGGGAAGTCGAAGGCCCGCTGGTACCCGGCGAGTTTCGCCTCACCGCGGATGGAGTTGCCGTAGTCGAAGACCTCGGCACCGGCGTCCATGAAGCCGACCATGGCCTCGACGTGCCGGGCCATCGACTCGCGCGCCCGCTGGGTGAAGTCGGCGGGCTTCTCGGCGGCGTACGAGGCCATCTCGGCGAAGTCGATACCCACCGGCAGATACGCCAGCGGGTCGTGGGCGGAGGTCTGGTCGGTCACGATGTCGATCGGCGCGCCCTCGGCCAGGAGCTGCGGCAGCACCTCGGCGGCATTGCCCAGCAGGCCGATGGACAGGGGTTTGCGCTGGTCACGAGCCTCGACGGCAAGCTGGAGGGCGTGCTTGACGCTGTCCGCGCGGACGTCCAGGTACCGGTGCTCGATGCGCCGCTCGATCGCGCGCGGGTCGCAGTCGACACAGATCGCCACGCCGTCGTTCATGGTGACCGCGAGCGGCTGGGCGCCGCCCATGCCGCCGAGTCCGGCCGTCAGGGTGATCGTCCCGGCGAGCGAGCCGCCGAACTTCTTGGCGGCGACGGCGGCGAAGGTCTCGTACGTGCCCTGGAGGATGCCCTGGGTGCCGATGTAGATCCACGAACCGGCCGTCATCTGCCCGTACATGGTCAGTCCCAGGGCCTCCAGCCGCCGGAACTCCTCCCAGTTGGCCCAGTCGCCGACCAGGTTGGAGTTGGCGATCAGGACGCGCGGCGCCCATTCGTGGGTCTGCATCACGCCGACCGGGCGGCCGGACTGGACGAGCATCGTCTCGTCCTGCTTGAGCGTCGTCAGGGTGCGCACCATCGCGTCGAACGAGCGCCAGTCGCGGGCCGCCTTGCCCGTGCCGCCGTAGACGACGAGCTGGTCGGGGTGCTCGGCGACCTCGGGGTCCAGGTTGTTCTGCAGCATGCGCAGGGCTGCTTCCTGCTGCCATCCCCGGGCGCTCAGTTGCGTACCGCGCGGTGCCCGCACGGGTCGCGGTCCTGACATGGGCCGTGCCTCCCTGACGTCGTATGGATCGAGCTATTCACATACTGGCGTCGGTGAATACGGCTAGTCAACAGGTACGGCGCGGGTCGCGGGCGGGCCCGCCGGGGTACGGGAAGGCGCCCCGTCATGGGCCTCGCCAGGGGTTTCTTCAGGAACGGACCGGGACGGCGGCGGGGCGTCCGGCGGCGTACGGCCGGACCTTGCTGACGTACGGCCGGGCTCCGGCGACGTACGGTCGGACTCCGGCGACGGCGTACGGCGGCGGGACAGATGCCGTACGTCCGGTACGCACAGCACCACCGCCGTCAGCAGCACGATGAGCGCCGCGCAGCCCCACAGCGCGGCCGTCCGCCCGACCGCCTGCTGCACGGGACCGGCCAGAGCCGTGGCGAGCGGGACCATGCCCACCGAGCCCAGCCAGTCGTAGGACGAGACACGCGAGAGCCGGTCCTCGGGAACCTCCTGGTGGAGCGCCGTCATCCAGGACACCGCGAACACCTCCACACATATCCCGCACAGCAGCATCACCCCACTCAGTCCCGGCGCGGACAGCCCGACCGCCAGCGCCGCCGGGCTCAGCGCGAGCGGGAAGACCGCGCAGACCCCGGCGAGCAGCATCCGGCGCGGCTTCCAGCGCGTCATGACCAGCGCGCCGAGCACCGTGCCCGCACCGAACGCCGCCAGCGCCAGCCCCCACGGCCCCGCGCCGCCCAGCCGTTCCCGGGCGACCAGCGGCCCGTACACGGACTGCGCGGCCGTCAGCACCGCGTTGACGACCGCGAACTGCGCGACCACCGACCACAGCCACAGCCGTCCGGTGACCTCCCGCCACCCCTCACGCACCTCGCGCAGCAGCCCGCCGCCGCGCTCCCGGCGCACCGCCGGCCCGACGTCCAAGAAGGCGCGCAGCGCGGCGGCCAGGGCGAAGGCGGCGGCGTCGGCCGCCAGCACCCAGCCCGGCCCCACGGCCGCCACCAGCGCACCGCCCAGTGCCGCGCCGCCGATCGCCGCGCCGTTGACCCCCGTCCGGAAGACCGCGAAGGCCCGCCCCGCCTGCGGGCCCGACACCCCGGCGAGCAGCATCCCCTCGGAGGCGGGCGCGAAGAACGCCTGCCCCGTCCCGCCGAGCGCCGCCAGCAGCACCATCTGCCACAGCCGGGGCTCCCCCACGAGGACCAGCGCCGCGAACGCCGCCTGGGAAAGGCAGTTGAGGACATTGGCGGCGACCATGACGCGATGGCGCGGCAGCCGGTCCGCGACCGCCCCGCCCACCAGCAGGAACAGCACCAGCGGGACGGTACGGGCGGCGGCGACCAGCCCGATCTGCGTGGCGCCGCCGCCGCTGCGCAGCACGGCGAACGCGGCGGCGATCAGCGCGCCCGCGCTCCCCAGGCCGGTGATGGTGGCGGCGGCGGTCAGCAGAAGGTAGTTGCGGTCGGCCCAGGGGGCACGGCGCGCGGCCTTGCGGAGCCGCCGGACCGAGGTCATCGGCGCAGGTCGGCGCCGGCCCGGGCGTACTGGACGACGTACATGCCCGGGCGCGCCGTGAACTCCTCGCCGGCCCAGCCGCCGTGCCGGGCAACGCGCCGCAGCCCGCCGAGTTCCGCCATCAGGTCCAGCTCGGAGGGCCAGGTGTAGCGGTAGTGCACCGGCTGGATCCGTACGCCCTCCTCCTCCGACAGCACGATCGACTCCAGGGAGACGACCTGGTCCACGGGGTCCAGCCGGGCGGTCTCCATCCAGACGCCGTCACCGCGCCGCCCCAGGTGCGAGACGCGGGTGCCGGAGCGGGTGAAGGAGTCCAGCACCGGTACGGGTGCCTCCACGACCAGCCGGCCGCCCTCGGCGAGCACCCCGGCCGCGGCGGCCAGCGCGGCCCGCTGCGCGCTGCCGTCGGCGAGCGAGCCGAGGGTGTTGAGCACGCAGTAGACCAGGTCGTAGGCGCCGCTCCCGTCCGGGGCGAGCAGGTCCTCCCGTACGGTCATGTCACCGACGGCCGTGCTGAGCCGCCCGTCCAGGCCGCGGGCACGGATCTTGCCGTGCAGCACCTCCAGCATCGCGGGCTCCAGGTCGATCCCGTGGACGCGGATGCCGCGCTCGGCCAGCGGGACGGCGACCCGGCCGGTTCCCACGCCCAGCTCCAGCGCACGGGGGACATCGCAGTCACCGGCCGGCGCGCCTTCGCAGCGGCGGGCGAAAGCCTGGCGGGCGAGCGCGGTCAGGACGTCGGCGGCCTGCCCGGCGGCGGGCCCCTCGGGCACGACCGTGTCGTACACGGAGGCCCAACGCGGCCCGTACGTCTCTTCGTTGGCGATCATCGCGGCTCTCTTCCCGTACGGTCGGTCCGCGGCGTGGCGCAGCGCAGGAGCGGGCCGCGCGGCGTGAGCATGGTCCCGAAGTGCGGGACCGGGCGGCTGCGGCCGTCCCGTGCCACGGTGTGGACGGCGTGGTGCGCGGCGAGCCGGGCGGTGCACAGCACCAGCAGCGTGGTGCCCAGCGCGCTGCCGATGCACACCCGACTCCCGGCACTGAAGGGGATGTAGGCGTGCTTGTGCCGGGCGCCGCCGGTGGTGCCGTCGGCGAGCCAGCGCTCCGGGTCCAGCCGCCACGCCGTACCGCCCCACCACCGGGGGTCGCGCTGCACCAGGTACGGGCTGAACAGCACCGTCTCCCCGGCCCGCAGCCGGTGCCCGGCGAGCGTGGTGTCGCGAAAGGCCCGGCGGCCCATGAGCCAGGTGGGCGGGTACAGCCGCAGCACTTCTTTGACGAGCGACTCGGTGAAGGGCAGCCGGCCCTGTGCGTACGCGTCCGCCAGGCCGTCCTTGTGGGGCGTTGCCTCTTCGGCGACGCGGGCGGCCAGCGCCGGATCGCCGGCGAGGGTGTGGGCGATCCAGGCCAGGGTGACGGCGGGGACGCCGTGGGCCGCCAGCAGCGTGCCTTTGACGAATCCCGTGACGGTCTCGAAGGTCAGGTCCTGGCCGGCCGCGGCCCCCAGGAGCATGGAGGCCAGATCCGCGCCCCGGCCCTCGGCCCCCGTGCCCTGTTCCTCGGCCCCCGTGCCCTGTTCCTCGGCTCCCGTGCCCCGGTCCAGGTCCTTCCGGATGGCGAGGAGCTGTTCGATCAGGGCCGTGTTCAGCTCCTGGTCGGCGCGGGCGGCCCGGCGCATGGCCGGGTCCGGTGCCCAGCGCGGGCGCTGCCAGGAACGGTTCATCAGCACCATGAAGGCGTCGAACCGCCGCTCCACCGCGGCCACCACCCGCGGGCTCTCCCGCCCGAGACAGATACGGGTCAGTACGGCGCCGGTGTAGTCCGTGAACACCCTTACGGGGTCGAAGGGCCGCCCGGCGGTCGCCTCCAGGGCCACCGCGAACCGGTCGGTGATCTGCCCGCCGTAAGGCAGACACGCCTTCGGCTTCAGGGCTTTCCAGGCGGGGCGGCGGGCCCGCATCCACGGGCTGGTCTCACCCGTCGGCGCGGGGCCGCCGGAAAGGATCGCGTCCTCGGAGAGGAAATCGGTGTTGGTGCGGACATGGACGTCACGAATGGCGTCGGGATCGGCCACGACGACCGACGTGTCGTCGAAGCGGAAGAAATCGCCGTACCGCGCGTGGTTCGCCCGCAGAAAGCCGACGCGGTCCTTCTCGTAGTCCCGTACGTTTCCCAGCAGGGGCCTGCCGCGCGGTCCCAGGATTTCCCGGCCGCCCGGTGCCGCCAGTTCTTCCGCAGCCATGGCCATGTCCGTCCGCTGTCCCCTTCTTTTCTTTTCACCCGGCGGGCCGGAGCGGCGTCCGGGAGCAGAGGCCGCTCCGGCCCACGGTCACCGGCCTGTTCAGCCGACGTGGATGTAACGGCCGCCCATGGTCGCCTTCGGGAAGGCGTCGAAGTGGATGTAACGGCCGCCGACCTTCGACTTCATGCCGAGCGCGCGAGTGATGGCCTTCGCCATGTCAATCCCTCTTTCCGTGTCCTCCGGGAGTCTCCGGTTGAGACGTCCGCGGTTTTCCTTTGTCCGCCGCGGTCCGGCCTTTGTGGCCCGGCCGCTGCTTACGGGGATTACTCTGCCGGGCCGGCGAACCGGCCGACAGTCACGGTTTCGCGGTACCGGAGGGAACCTTCCCGCCCTTTCCGTGGCTGCCCGCGGCAAGGGCGAGCAGCGTGAGCTCTACGCGGTTGGCCACCCCGGTCTTGCCGCGGATACGCCGGATATAGGTGTCCACGGTGTGCGAACTCAGGCCCATGCGGCGGGCGATCGTGCCGTACGTGCAGCCCGCCGCGAGATGGGCCAGCACCTCGCGCTCGCGCTCGGAGAGCATGGAAAGCACGTCCTGAAAACTGTCGCCGCCCATGCGACTGTCCACACCGTTGTCCATGTCGTCATCCAAACCGTCTCTGTTTTCCGTCACGACGTCGTCCCGCCTTTCTGGTGAAAGCGTGACCGCTATTCCCGGACCCGGGTCAGGGCCCAGCCGCGGAGGGAGGAATTCAGCGCCAAGGCCCGGCGGACGACCGCCACGGCGGCGCGGGCGGATTCCCCGTACGGGGCACGGGTGTAGACGCCCAGGTCGATGTGTCCGGGGCCGGCCCGCGCGCTGACGTGCTCGACCCGGTCGGCCGGGGTCGCCGCGGCCCACAACAGGTCCACCAGCAGCGGGGCCTGGAGCCCGTGCGGCGGCGGATGACCGGTTCCGGTCAGGGTGATCAGGGTCAGGCGCATACCGGTTGCCGTGCGCGCTCAGTCCCAGATCAGGCTGCCGGTGGCGCGCAGAATCAAAAGAGCCATGGGAACACCCCTGTCTGATGTGCGAGGTCTGTGGCGGGTACGTACGGGACGTACCGGCCGCCCGGTGAGCAGTACTTTCGCCCGATGCCCACGGGCGGAAAAGGGTCTTGGCCACGGCGGAACCTGCCAGGCCGTTTTGTGCCAGACCTCGCCGCACCTCTTGCCGGGAGCCACAGGCACACCACCAGCCTCAACGGCCCCGAGGGCGCGGCCCGCTCCCGTACCCGTACGCACCCACCCGTACGGCCGTTGATCCGTTGTTGATGCGCACCGGTGGACAATGCGCGCACCTTGGGGCAGTAGCACTCCCCCGCCCCAGCAGAAACGTACGTCACCGCAGACGGCAGGAGTGGACGCGTGCTCGTAGCGTTGGGACTGAAGTCGATACACGAGTCGGTGTACCAGGCGATGCTGAAGCACGACACCTGGGGCGTCGCCGAGCTGGCCGCCCATCTCGCCTTCACCGAGGACGAGGTACGAGCCGCCCTGGACGCCCTGTTCGAACTGCGGCTGATCCGCGAGTCGTTCGATGCACCCGGCCGGTTACGCGCCGTGGACGCCGGCACCGCACTGCGCGCCCTGCTGGACCGGCAGCATGAGGAACTCCTGCGCCGGCAGCGGCAGGCGGCGGACCGGCACGCGGCCATCGCCCGCATGATCGCCCAGGCCGCCGCGCACGCCTGGGACCACGGCGCCGCCCTCCCCGCCGGCGGCGCTGCCCCGGGCGGCACCGAACAGCTCCTGGGCATGGACGCCGTACAGCAGCGGCTGGAGCAGCTCGCCGAGGAGGCCGCCGAGGAGATCCTCACCTTCATGCCCGGCGGCGCCCAGTCCGCCGCCGCGCTGGACGCCGCCCGCCGCAACGACGCCCGGGTGCTCGCCCGGGGCGTCAGCATGCGCACCGTCGGCCTGGACAGCCTCCGGCAGGACCCGCCGACCCTGGCCCATGCACGCTGGCTCACCGGCCGCGGCGCCGCATTCCGTACGGTGGCCGCGCTGCCCCCGCGCATGATCGTCGCCGACCGCCGCGCCGCGCTCGTCCCCCTGGACCCCGCCGACACGCGCAAGGGCGTCCTGTACGTGACCTGCCCCGGCGTCATCGCGTCCCTGACCGCGCTGTTCCTCCAGGTCTGGGAACACGCCACCTCACTGGGCGCCGACGCGCCCGCACCCCGCCCGGGCCTGAGCGACACCGAACGCGACCTGCTCCACCTGATCGGCCAGGGATACACGGACGAGGCCGCCGCGACCAGGCTGCACATCTCGCCCCGTACGGCCCGCCGCATGATGGCGGCCATCATGGAGCGCCTGGGCGCCCGCAGCCGCTTCGAAGCCGGCCTCAAGGCCGCCCGGGAAGGGTGGCTTTGAGACCGGCGTGAGCGTCGTACGCCTGGGTCTGTGTGCCGTACGCCGTACGCCGTGCGCCGGGCCGCCTGGCTCCGCGCGCCGTGCCCCGGCCGGCGGTCACCGGCGTGACGTCATCGGAATCAGCGGACGAAACAGCGGACGAATCAGACGAATCAGAGGACGAAGCCCTCGGGGAAGGGGTCGGTCGGGTCCAGGTAGTGGTCGCCCATGCCGGTGATCCAGGCGCGGCCGGTGACCGTGGGCGTGACGGCCGGACGGTCGCCGACCCGGTCGGTGCCGACCAGGCGCCCGGTGAAGCGGGTGCCGATGAAGGACTCGTTCACGAAGTCCTGGTGGAGGGGGAGTTCCCCACGGGCATGGAGCTGGGCCATGCGTGCGCTGGTGCCCGTGCCGCATGGTGAGCGGTCGAACCAGCCGGGGTGGATGGCCATGGCGTTGCGGGCGTCGCTGCCGCCCGGCCCGGGGGTGCCCGGGGCGGTGAACTGGACGTGGCGGCAGCCGGAGATCGTGGGATCGGTGGGGTGGACGGGACGGTTGTGTTTGTTGATGGCGTCCATGACGGCCAGCCCGGCGGCCAGGATGTCGTCCTTGCGGGCGGTGGTGAAGGGGATGCCCAGGGCGGCGAGCGGGGTGATGGCGTAGAAGTTGCCGCCGTAGGCCATGTCGTAGCGGATCTCGGCGGTGTCCAGGCCGAGGTCCCGTTCCAGGGCCGGCACCTCGACGGTCGCGTCGAGTTCGTGGGCGTAGGAGGCGACGTTGTGGATGGTGACGTGTTCGGCGCGGCCGTCGCGGACGGCGACCTCGGCCCGGACCAGCCCCGCCGGGGTGTCCAGGCTGACGGTGGTGACGGGCTCGGTGACCGTCACCAGCCCGGTCTCCACCAGGACGGTCGCCACCCCGATCGTCCCGTGCCCGCACATGGGCAGGCAGCCGGAGACCTCGATGTAGACCACGCCCCAGTCGGCGTCCGGGCGGGTGGGCGGCTGGAGGATCGCGCCGCTCATCGCCGGGTGCCCGTGCGGCTCGTTCATCAGCAGCCGGCGCAGGTGGTCGAGGTGTTCGACGAAGTGCCGGCGGCGGGCGGCCATGGTGGCGCCGGGGATCACCCCGAAGCCGTCCGTGACGACCCGCGTGGGCATGCCCTCGGTGTGCGAGTCGACCACGCTGAAGCGGCGGGCCCCGGCCGCCCACCGTGGGGCCCGGGGCGGGCGGGAGGTGTGGGTCGGCCGGGACCGCTCCGCCGCCATCAGTCGGCCGCTTCCAGGGCCTGGACGGCCTGGACGGCGCGCTGCATGTCGGCGTCCAACTGCTTGAGGAGGGCCGCGTCCAGCGGTCCGCGCGGCGGCCGGCAGGGGCCTCCGTAGCAGCCGACGAGGTCCATGGAGTGCTTGATCGCCTGGACGAACTCGGTGCGCGAGTCCCAGCGGAAGGCGGCGACCAGCGGCTCGTACAGGGCCCTGGCCTCGGCCAGACGGCCGGCGCGGGCGAGGTCGTACAGGCGTACGCACTCGGCGGGGAAGACGTTGGGGAAGCCGGCGAACCAGCCGGTGGCCCCCATCAGCAGCGCCTCCAGCACCAGGTCGTCGGCGCCGGCCACGACCTCCAGCCCGGGCGCGTGCTCCTTGATGTGGAGGATGCGCCGGATGTCGCCGGAGAACTCCTTGACCGCGACGACGTTGTCGATCGCGGCGATCTCGCGCAGCATCTCGGGGGTGAGGTCGACCCTGGTGTCCAGAGGGTTGTTGTAGACCATGACGGGCAGGCCGACGGCCGCGACCTGCGTGAAGTGCTCCACCACCTCGGAGGTGTTGGCGCGGTAGAGGGTCGGCGGCAGGCACAGTACGCCGTCGGCGCCGTCCTCGGCGGCCAGTTCCGCCCAGTGCCGGGCCTGGTGGGCGCCGACGCCGTGCACGCCGACGACCACCGTCGCGTCCCGGCCGACGGCCGCCACGGCCGTACGGGCGACCGCGCGCCGCTCCTCGTCGGTGAGCGAGGAGTACTCCCCCAGTGAGCCGTTGGGGCCCACACCGTGACACCCGTTGTCGACGAGCCGGCGGCAGTGCTCGGCGTACCGGTCCAGGTCGGGCCGCAGCCCGGCGGGCGCGGTGGCGTCCTCGGCGTACGGGAGGGTGGTGGCGACGATGACACCGGTGAGCGCGGCGGAGGAGGCGCGGGCCGGGGACTCGGCCGGTGCCTGGGCCTGGGGCGAGGGCTTGGCCGACGGCTTGGTCGAGGACTTGGTCGGGGGCTCGGTCGGGGGCGTCACATCATTCGTCATATGGCGTCCTCTCGGAAGCGGGGTGATCGGGTTCCTGAGTGATGCGGTCGGATTGCGGTTCCGAGTGATCCGGCAGGGGCTCGGCCGGTACCGCGGCGAGGTCCGCGAGGCGGACCGGCTGGGCCAGCGGACGGCGGTCGGCGGTGTGCGGATCGGGGAGACCCGCCGGGAGACCGGGGAGACCGGTAGCAAGGCCGGCCGGGAGACCGGTCGCGGGGCCGGCAGGAAGGCCGGTCAGGAGCTCGGCCGCGTTACGGGCACAGATCCGGCCCTGGCACGGGCCCAGCCCCACACGAGTGGTCAGCTTGAGGGCACGCATACCGTCCGCACCGTGTTCCCGGGCACCGGCGCGCAGTTCCCCGTACGTCACTTCCTCGCAGCGGCAGATCAAGGTGTCCGGCCGGAGCCAGGACCGCCAGCCCGGCCGTACGGGATGGGCGGCGGCCAGCAGCCGGGCGAAGCGGCGGCCCGCCAGGACGCGGCGGCGGGCGGCATCCGCGCGGGGCAGGTCCGGCCGCGCGCCGAGGTGGGCCGCCGCCGCGATACCGGCCACCTCGCCCTCGGCGGCGGCCAGTTCCGCGCCGCCGATGCCGGTCGGCTCGCCCGCCGCGTACACGCCGGGGACGCTGGTGGCCTGCCAGGCGTCGACGGCCACCCATGCGTTCGCACGCAGCGCGCACCCCGCGGCGAGGGCGAGTTCGAGCTGCGGCGTGAACCCGTACCCGACGCACACCGCGTCCACGCCCGTCACCCGCCGCTCACTGCCGGGCCGTATCCGCCAGTTGGGGGTGAGACGGGCGACGCTCACCGACTCGACGCGCTCCCCTCCGTGAGCCGCGACGACCGCGTGGCGGGGGCGGTAGGGAACGCGGTGGCGGGCCAGTTCGGCCGCGTACCCGGCGAGTTCGGGGAGTTTTCCACGGCCGTCCCGGAGAGCGGCGAGCGGGGAGCGCAGCCAGGCGGCGGGGGAGCCCGCCTCGTACACGGCCAGTACCCGGGCACCGGCCGCCAGCAGCGAGGAGGCGACGGGCAGCAGGAACGGGCCGGTGCCGGAGAGGACCACGCGGCGGCCGATCGCCGTCCGCTGCCCCTTGGCGAGCGCCTGGGCCGCGCCGGCCGTCACCACGCCCGGCAGGTCCCAGCCGGGGAACGGCAGTGCCCGGTCGTACGCGCCGGTGCACAGGACCAGGGCGGACGCACGGACGGTACGGGGCGGCCCGCCGGCGGCGTCGGCGGGGCCCTGCTGGAGGTGGACGGCCCACGCGGAGGGAGCGCCTTCGGCTCGCGGGGCGCGGGGGTGGCCGGGTCCTGCGGGGCGTGTGGGGCGTCCGGGACGTGCGGGGCGCAGGGGTCATCCGGAGCGTGCGGGGCGTGTGGCAGGGGTTCCAGGGCCCAGACCGCCGTACGGGAGAGCCGTTCGATGCGCGGATGGGCGTCGATCTCCCGCTCCCAGGCGGGTACCGGCGCGTCCGGGGCGCGTCGGTGGTACTGGCCGCCGGTCCGGGGGCCGTCGTCCACAAGGATGACGCGGACGCCCGCGTCGGCGGCGGCGAGCGCGGCCTGGGTGCCGGCGGGCCCGGCCCCGATCACCACTACCGGCCCGGCCTGCCGTCCGGCGTTCGGCCCGGCGTTCCGCCCGGCCTTCCGCCCGGTGTTCCGCCCGGCGCCCGATCCCGCCTCCGCCCCGGCACCCGGTCCGGCCGCCGTTCCCTCCCCGTCAGCCACGGTCCGCCTCCGCCGAGGGCAGTTCCGCCCCGTTCTGCGTACGGATGTCATCGCCGTCCTCGACCTCGCGGCGGCAGGCCCGTACGTCCGGCAGCCCGTTGACGACGACCAGGCAGTCGTGGCAGACGCCGATCCCGCAGAAGACGCCGCGCGGGCGCCCGCCCCGGGTCGTACGCCAGGACACCCGGCCCGCGGCCAGCAGGACCGCGGCCACCGTCTGGCCCGGCCGGGCCGGCCGCCGCTCACCGTCCACCGTCACACGGAACACGACAGCCCCTCCGATCCTTCCGCCCCCGACCCTGACCCCGGACCCGGGCCCGCCCCTGAACCTGGCCCCGACCCTGAATCCGACCCCGGCCCTGACCCCGACCCCGACGTCCGGATCCGCTCAGGGTCCGCCCCCAGTCCCAGCCCCGGCCGGTCCACGCGGAACGGCGCGGGGTCCACGAGCGGCGGCTCGCCCGCGTACAGCCCGGCCAGGAGTTCGCCGGTGGCCGCCGCCAGGCCGATCCCCGCCCCCTCGTGCCCGGTCGCGTGCCACAGACCGGGCCGCCGCGGGTCCTCACCGATGACCGGCAGATGGTCGGGGGTGTACGGGCGGAAGCCGCCGTAGGCCCGTATCACCGGCACCCGTCCCAGCGCCGGGAACAGCGCCATCGCGTTGCGCGCCAGCTCCCGCAGGACCGCGACCCGCACGGTCGCGTCGAAGCCGACGCGCTGCCGGCTGGAGCCGATCAGCACGGTTCCGCCGTGCGTCGACTCGACCACCGCCGAGGTCCGCAGGTCCGCCTCGCCGCTGCCGACCGCGCCCACGTACCCGGCGTCGTACACCTTGTGCCGGACCGTGCCCGGCGGCAGCGCGGTGGTGACCAGGACCATGCCCCGGCGCGGCAGTACGGGCAGCGGGGCGCCGGCCGCCTCGGCGAACCGGCCCGCCCAGGGTCCGCAGGCGTTGACGACCGCGCCGCACGGCAGCGGACCGGCACAGGTCCGTACGGCCGTGACCCGTCCGTCCGCCGCCTGCTCCACACCGAGCGCGGTGACGCCCGTACGGACCTCGGCACCGCGGGCACGGACGGCGGCGAGCAGGGTGGTGGCGGCCAGCACCGGCTGGAGCTGGGCGTCTTGGGGGTAGTAGGCGGCGGCGCGGACGCCGGGCGTCAGATGCGGTTCGTACGTGGACACCTCGTCCGGCGAGATGTCGTGGACCTGGACGCCGGCGCCGCGCTGGGCCGCGGCGAAGGCGCGTAACCGCTGGGCGCCCGCGTCTTCGAGGGCGACGACGAGGCCGCCCTTGGCCTCGTACTCGCAGCCGTACGCACCACCGCGAGCACCGCCGTACGCGCCACCGTGCGCACCATCGAAAGCAGCGCCGTACGCACCGTCGCGCGCATCGCCGTACGCACCGCCGCCGCCCAGTTCCGCCAGAAGCCGCGGCCAGCGCTCCAACGAAGCCTGTGTGAGCGCGAGTTCGGGCCCCGGCGGCTTGTCGGAGACCAGGAGATTGCCTTCGCCGCTCGCGGTCGTGCCGGAGGCGAGCGGCCCGCGGTCCAGGACGGTGACCCGTATGCCGCGCCGGGTGAGGGATTCGGCGCAGGCGGCGCCGATGATCCCGCTTCCGACGACGATCACGTCGGGGTGGCCGACCACAGGTTGACCGGTCTGGACGCGCGTGACTCGCATGCACCGCACCGCCGTTCCGCGAGGGATCTTTGCACCGGAGCGCCGTGACGCTATTGCCGCCGCCACCGCGTGGTCAACACCTCGGCACAACTGATCGGCGACGGACAGCGAACGATCAGTAGCGGAAAATCGGTAGCGAACGATCGGTGTCGGGGGCCGGATGCGCCGCAAACCGTAAGAGGCTCGGCCCCGTCCGAGCGGCGGCAGCCGGGGTCCGCGGTTTCCCTGGCAGCCGGACCCGGTGAATGGTGAAGTGGTCCCATGAGCGCCACGCCCGACCGGCCCCCCTCTGTCCCCTCCGACACCTCCCCCGACGCTTTCTCGGACACCTGCTCCGCCTCCTCCGACACCTCCTCCACCTCCGGAGCGGACCGCCACCGTGCCGTACGGGCCGCCGTCGAGCGCGGGCTCGTCGGCCCCGACCAGCCGGTGGCCGGTCTCCTGGACGTCACAGGAATCCGCCGGTCCGCCGCCGAACTCCACGCCGCCTTCAACCGGTTCATGCCGCCGGGCACCCCGGTCCTGCACGCCTTCGCCGTCAAGGCCGCCTCGCTCGTCCCCGTCCTGCGGCTGCTCGCCGACGAAGGGCTGGGCTGCGAGGTCGCCAGCCCCGGCGAACTGGCGCTGGCCCGCGCCGCCGGGGTCCCCGCGTCCCGGACCGTCCTGGACTCCCCGGCCAAGACCCCGGCCGAACTGCGCGAGGCACTGGACCTGGGCATCGCCGTCAACGCCGACAATCCGGAGGAACTGGAGAGAATCGACGCGTACATCCGGCGGACGGGACGTACCGGCGGAGCCGACGGCCCCGGCAGAACCGGCAGAACCGGCGGCACCAGCGGCACCGGCGACCCCGCACCCACCACCTCCCCCCTCGGCCTCCGCGTCAACCCGCAGATCGGCGGCGGTCGCATCGGTGCGATGAGCACCGCCACCACCACCTCCAAGTTCGGCTTCGCGCTGCGCGACCCGGGCGCCCGCGACCAGGTCGTACGGGCCTGCCTGGACCGTCCGTGGCTGACCCGGCTGCACGCCCACGTCGGCTCCCAGGGCATGGCTCCCGCGCTCATGGCCGAAGGCGTACAGGCGCTGTTCGACCTCGCCGAGGAGGTCAACGAGAAGGCCGGCCGGGCACAGATCACCACCCTGGACATCGGCGGCGGCCTCCCCGTGAACTTCGCCTCCGACACCACGGCGCCCGACTACGACGCGTACGCGGCCCTGCTGCACTCCGCCGTCCCCGGGCTCTTCTCCGGCCGCTACGGCCTGGTCACCGAGTTCGGCAGGTCCCTGCTCGCCAAGCACGGCACGGTCCTGGCCCGCGTCGAGTACGCCAAGTCCGCCGGCGGCCGGCCGATCGCCGTGACCCACGCGGGCGCCCAGGTCGCCACCCGTACGGTCTTCGCCCCGGCCGCCTGGCCGATCCGGGTCGCGGCGTACGACGGGCGGGGCCGCCCCAAGACCGGCGCGCCGGTGCCGCAGGACGTCGCCGGGCCCTGCTGCTTCGCCGGCGACCTGGTCGCCGAGGACCGCCCGCTGCCGCTCCTGGCGTCAGGCGACCACGTCGCCCTGCTGGACACCGGCGCCTACTACTTCTCCACCCACTTCGCCTACAACTCCCTGCCCCGGCCCGGCGTTTACGGCTATACGACGGCGGAGGACGGCACCGTGCGCTTCGCGACCGTACGCTCCCCGCAGACCCTGGAGGAGCTGACCACCGAAAGCGGCGCCGCCCACCGCGACAGCCTCTCCGGGCTCTGACTCCGCTCGGCTGCGCTGGGCACCGCTCGGCACCGCTTCCGGTCCAGCGGGCCGCCGGCCCGGCAGGTCAGCGGCCCGGCTACCCGGCCGTCCGCACGGCGTCAGCGGCCCCGGCGGTCGACCGCCCACCGGCCCACCGGCCTGCCGACCAGCCTGCCCACCGGCCTGCCGGCCTGCCCGCCCCGCCGCCTTGCCGGCCTCTCGCCGGACCGGCGCCTTCCCGCCGCCCGGCCCCGCGTCCCCCGCCGCCACACCGGTCGTCAGATATCCGCGCACGTCCTTGCCCGCCGCGCCGCCCCGTACGGCCGACTCCGGACGTACCCACAAGAGCGCGTCGTGCGCCCGCTCCCAGCGCCCCAGCCACAGCGCCTTGGCCCACAGGCCGACCGCGCAGCCGGCCATCAGCAGGCCGCCGGCGGCGGGCAGCGCGAAGGATGAGGCGACCGCGGCCAGGAACGCGACCAGCAGCCACCAGCGGTGGGCCCGTCGCCAGAGCCGCAGCGTGACCGCCCGGTCCTGGAGGATCACCGACCTGCCGGCCCGCGACCCCGCGCCCGCCAGCGTCATGTACCGCTTGCGCCGTACCGCGAAGACCACGAACGCACCGAGCACGAAAAGCGCCGCTCCGGCGAACAACCCGATCCGCCGGCCGGTCAGCCCCGGCACCAGTGCACCCGTCCCCGCGGCCAGCAGCCCCGGCCACCACAGCCATCCGGCGGGGGCCCGTACCACCACCGCCACCCGCGCCAGCGCCATCGCTCCGCGCCCCACGACCGACCTCCTCCTGCCCGGATCCGTTCCTACGGCGGCGGATGGTAGCCAGTACGTCTGAGGATTTCCTGAGTACGCGACGAGTCCCCGGTACGCGACGAGTCCCCCGGTGAGCGAAGAGTCCCCTACGACCGCGCAAGCAGCAGGCAAGGACTACGCACGAGGCGAGAACTCACTTCTTCCCGTGACCGCCCTTCCCCTGACCGCCCTTCTCCTGATCACCCTTCCCCCGCGGCCAGAGCGCGATCGCCACCAGTACGGCCGCCCAGATCCCCAGCGGCGCCAGCGGCCAGTAGAAGCGCAGTTCATGGTCCTTCAGACACTGCACACCCCAGATCGCCGAAAGGATCACGCCGCCGCCGAGCCAGTAACGCCACTCGGCCAGCCATTCCCGCAGGTCCGCGCGGTCGCGCTCCTCGCGGGTCAGCGGCGGGGCGGGCAGGTCGGCGGTCAGTTCGGTGAGTTCCTCGCTCGTACGGGCCTCCAGGGCCAGTTGCGAGCGGGCCGCGTGTTCCTTGACGTCGAGCCGGCCCTCGGAGAGCGCGGCGGAGAGCACCGCGAGCGCGCCCTCGCGGTCCTGGTCCGAGACGCGGATGGCAGGTTCGCGCCGGTCACTTTGCTCACTGCGGCCACTCCGGTCGTCCATGGATGGAGTCCCCCTTCGGTACTGGATCCCCGGGCGGTACACCCCGGGCCGTATCTTCAGAATACGACTGTATCCTAAAGAGCCGTGGGCGGGCCGGGCGATCTTCGGCGGAAGCCGGGGCAAGCTGGACGGACGCCACATGAACGCCACTCAGACGCCACACGGCGGCTGCGCGAAAGAGAAAAAGAAGAGCGGGAGCGGCATGCCCAAAACGGTGGACCGGGACGAACAGCGCCGGCAGATCGGTGACGCCCTGCTGCGCCTGGCGTCCGAACGCGGCCTGGACGAGGTCAGCGTCCGTACGGTGGCCGCGCACAGTGGCCGCTCCCCCGGAGCGGTGCAGAAGTACTTCCGCTCCAAGGACGAGATGCTCGCCTTCGCCGCCGAGCTGGCGGGCGAGCGCATCGAGGCACGCATGGGCCGCGTCGACCCCGGCCTCCCACTCCGCGCCGCGCTACGGGATCTGGTGCTGGCCACCCTCCCGGTCGACGCGGAACGCCGGGCCGAGGCAGCGGCCCAGCTCGCCTTCGCCGGCCGCGCCGCCCACCACGCCGCACTCGCCGAGGTCCGCCGCCGGATCGACCGGGAGGTACGCGAGGCACTCGCGGGCTGGCTGGCCTCCGCCGGGTACGGGCACGGCCCCGACCCGGCCGCGGACTGCCTGGCCGTCGCCGACGCCGTGATCGCACTCTCGGACGGTCTGGCACTGCGCATGCTGTACACCCCACAGGACCACGAGGCCCTGCTGCACGCCCTGGACCGCGGCCTGGAAGCGCTGGTCCCCCCACACCCGCCCACCGACGGACCGAGCGCCCCATAGGGGGCTGGACACCACATACGAGAACGATGAATTCGCCCCTGTGACCGGCCGGGCGAAAAGAAATGCCACATGCCGAAGGTGCCGGACCGGGACGCCCCCGCTACGTGGTCCTATATGGTCCGCCCGCCGACGGTGGCTCCCGCCGCGGTGAGAAGTCCGGCGGTTTCGGGGTGGGGGCCCGCGTTGGCCCAGTCCAGCGGGGAGCGGCCGGTTCCGTGATCCTCGCGCCGGTTGGGATCGGCACCGTACGCCAGCAGTTCACGCACCGTTTCGGTGTGTCCCCAGCACGCAGCCGCGCACAGCGCCGTGCCCTCCGCGCCGGGTCCGCCGCCGCTCTCGGTGTCGGGGCAGGCGCCGGCCTTGAGGAGCAGGCGGACGATGTCCGCTTCACCGTTGACGGACGCCAGGTACAGAGGGGTCGTACCGTCACCGTCCGGCTGGTCGGCCGCGATCCCGGCCCGCAGTACCGCCTTCACGGTGGCGGTGTCACCCGACAGGATCGCGACGAACAGGCGCCGGGAGAGCTTCTTGTGCTGCCGCTGGTTCATGAGGGCCGAGGTTAACGACCGGATACGTGGCGAAGCCAGTCATATTGTTATAGATTTCCTGGATTTCATGGATTGCCGGGGCAGTCAGCCTGGGTCCAGGTCGCTGTGAGGTCACGGC
The DNA here is from genome assembly GCF_022695595.1 of Streptomyces sp. MST-110588. Taxonomy (NCBI): domain Bacteria; kingdom Bacillati; phylum Actinomycetota; class Actinomycetes; order Kitasatosporales; family Streptomycetaceae; genus Streptomyces; species Streptomyces sp. MST-110588. Next base: position 4,914,892 of record NZ_CP074380.1, on the reverse strand, counting down.
AGACGACGGTGAGCGAGCCGTTCCAGAACGCGATCTCGTGGCTGCAGCCGTCCTGGTGGGGCAGGACCTCGTCGAGGATCACGGTCCCCAGATGTGGCCAGTCCTCGCCCCCGGCGCTCGCGGCATGGCAGCCGAAGACGCCCGTGTAGCGGATGACCAGGTCTTCGTCGTGCTTCCAGCAGTTGTGCCGGAAGTGGATCTCCATCTGCCGGTCATCGGATCCGATACCCCGGACGTGCCGGAGTTCCAGGTCCTTCACACATCGCTTGCTGGAGAAGTCGTAGTGGCCTGGGGCAGTGGCGAAGCTCCGGGCTCCGGCCGGCAGGTCCTCGACCAGCGAGGGCAGATGCTCCAGGTACCGAGCAGGGGACAGGGCGCCTGACAGGTTGCCGACCTGTGCACCCAGATCGATGTACTTCATCGTCCTTCGTTCGTTCCTGCTCGTGGCTCTGCTGACCGACGAATCCTCGCACGAGCTCCACGCCGTCGGCCGGGGCCGGTCACTCCACGAAGAGGTTGCGGGCCGCCGCCTTCGCGTCGAACTCCTCCAGGCGGGCCTGGGCGTCGGGGAGGGCGTCACACATCGCCTCCAGGAGCACCCGTCCGAGCAGCATCGGCGCGCACGCCGTGTCGAAGGCCAGGCCGGTACCTACCGGCGCGGGCAGCAGCAGGTCGGTGTGGCGGGCGACCGGAGCGAAGGCGCTGTCGGCGACGGTGACGACGGTCAGTCCCGCCGTACGGGCGTACTCCAGGGCGTCCGCGACCTCACGCGGATGACGCGGCAGCGCGAAGCACAGCAGCGCGCTCGCGCCCGCGCGCACCGCGGCGTCGATGCGGTCGGTGAGCATCGTGCCGCCCTCGTCCAGCAGCCGTACGTCCGGGTGCACCTTGCGCGCGAAGTACGCGAAGCCGCCCGCCTGGGCGGTGGCGGCACGCAGCCCCAGGACCGGCAGCGGGCGGGAGGCGGCGAGGAGTTGACCGGCGCGTACGACCGGGGCCGGGTCGGCGAGGGCGGCGGCGAGGTGCCGGAGGTTGTCGATCTCCGCCTGCACGGCCTGCTGGTATTCGTTGTACGAGCCTTCGGCGGCGGACCCGGCGGGGGCGGGCGCGACCTCGCGCAGGTGCTTGCGCAGCGCGGGGTAGCCGTCGAAGCCGAGCGCCACCGCGAAGCGGGTCACCGAGGGCTGGCTGACGCCGGCCAGTTCGGCCAGTTCGACGCTGGAGAGGAAGGGCGCGTCGGCGGCGCGGCGCACCATGCAGTGGGCGATACGGCGCTGGGTGGGGGTCAGCCGGTGGCCCTCGAACAGCTTCTGCAGCCGCGCCGCGCCCTCGCCCGTACCACTGCCGGACGTACTGCCGGACGTACTGCCGGCAGTGCCCGTGCCGCTGCCGCCGCTGTCCTCGCTCATCGCCGCCGTCCTTCCGGCCGTGGTCCCCGTCCCCGTCCCCGGTCCCGGTTTCCGTTCCCGGGGCCTCCTTTTTACCTCAGGATATTGACCACCCATTCAACCGACCCCACCCCTGCATGAATTCATGCAGGGGATTCGCCACGCAGCGGGGAAAGTACACAGATCACTGATCCCCGACGGACACCCTTCGCGCTGTGCTCGCCGCGGCTCCCCCGGGCGGCACCGGCATCTCCCGGCCCGTCGGCTGCCCGCCCCCACCCTCCTCATACGGTCCGCCATCCGCCACGGCACCGCCGGGTGCCACCGCCGAATCCGGGGGTTAGCCCTACTGCCGGAGCCCTTCTGCGTACGTAATCTCACCAGCATGGCGACCAAAGACCCCGAGCTGACGAAGGAACTCAACGCGACGCTCCAGACGCGCAAGGAACTGGGACCGGAGTACGAATCAGAGCTCGTCGAGTCCTTCCTGGAAAAACTTGACCGGACGATCGACCAGCGGGTGCGCAGGCAGCTCGCCGAGCAGCAGTTGCAGGTCGCCCGCGGTGCCCACCCACCGCGCGGCCGGCCCGGCGGCGGCAGCGGCTTCGGCGGGCGCTTCGGTTTCGCCACGGTCTCGCTCGTCCTGGCCGTACCGCTGTCGGCGATAGGCGCCGCCCAGGCGCACCTGACCGGGCTGCTGGTGTCCTGGGCCGGTGTGATCGGCGTCAACATCGTGCACGGCACCGGGTTCTTCGACCGGCTGCGTCACCCGCACCCGGATCCGCCCCGGCAGGAAGGAGGCTGGAGCTGAGCGGCACACCACGGCGGCGCCCGGTGAAGGCTTCGGCGGGGACCGCCGCACCCCGGCCGGGCCGGGGGCGGGACGACGGCGGTCCCCGCGAGGAACGCGGACCGGCAGGCCGGCCGGCGCGTCCTGGCGATCGTGGAGTCCGGGAGCCGCTCCGGAGGTCCGTATCGCCGCACCGACCAATGTGCCGCACCTGTGTTAAGCCCGTGCTGCGCGGACGTGACGCATACGTACACCTTGCGCCGCCGGCCCGTTTCCTGACGGCCATCTGACGCGAAACACGCGAACAGCCCCCGCCGTAGGCTTCCACTGTCCGGGCCTGCCAAGGTCTGACTGGCCTGACTAGAAGTCAGCCACCGGTGTGGTCAGGTCGAAGTCCGTCAGGGGCCTTCCTTCCGGCTCGATCTTGCTGCCCTCACAGCGATGGCACTTCTGCGTGTTCTCCATGTACCCGCCCCCCGGTTGAGGGGCTGCCGGGTGATCACGAACCCGTACCCCTTGCAGCGCTGGCACGGCTGGGCGCGTTCCACACCCTCTTCGACCCGCAGGGTGGCCTGTGCTTCGTACACGTCGTGCTTGGCCTGGCACACCGGACACAGGGCCAGCAGCCGCCCGTCCGCGTCCCTCGCCCGACTCCGCTCACCACAGACGCAGGGGAAGTTCACTGGCATCGCGATCACCGCCACAGATCAGACGTCGGAGTCTGGACCACAGGTGTAGCACCGGAGCTTGCCCGCCCCTCCGGTGGAGCTGTTCTGAACGATAGCGGTGTCGCCGCTACCACAGTGGAGGCATCGCGGCCCCGGCACCCGGGCGGTGAATGTTCCGGCTGAACGCCCGCCGACCAAGGTGGCCGCCCCATGAGGAGCTGCGTAACCCACCCACCCTGTGGCGCATCCGAACAGGGCCCTACGGGATAGGCCCTGCAATAGCGACCGTGCCCGACACGCCATCAACACGACACCTACCTCCATGCCAACCTCATGCCGCACTGTTGACACGCTTGATGGTCAACAGCTTGCAGACGTCCGTACGGGTCGTACCGATAGATGTCACTCGCGTTCCCATTGCAGCCAAAGGTCCGGCAGGGAGAAATCGCTACTCGCGTTGCCCCCGGCTGCCCGATAAGCACACTGCTTCCGCAATGAAGGCACGGCCACGGATGCAACCCCTGGTGGCCTTCTACGCAGTTCTCCACGTAGGGGATTCCCTCGGGTCGGTTGCACTGTGGACAAGTCCAGGCCACGGGCTACCTCCTCAGCACAGCAGAAACGGGAAGTATTCCGGCCTTCACCGACCAACGCCCTGGTTTCTCCGAGAATTCACCTGAATGAGGAACCGCAGCAGTCAGGAACGAACGACCAGCAATGGCACAGACGCCCTGTTGCCACCCGGAGCCCCCTGTGCGCCGCCGCCCCCTTTCTCCGGCCACAAAATGCCATGCGGACAGGGGGAGAATGCAAGCGCTCCCCAGAAGTGCTCACTTTCGCTCGCTTCGGCCAACGGGTGCTCGCACGGCAGAAGTTGTCGCCATGGTGCCCGTAGCTGAAGCTTCGTCGGCTTCTCTGTTGCTCGGCTCCAAGGGTGCCCTCGACCTGTACGAGCAAAAGAGGTTCATGGTCGTCAGCGATCGCAGGCGTGCCTACGGTCTGCTCAGCGCGCACGCGCTATCTCCTGGCAAATCGGCGACTCTCATCCTTTCCGCAATGGAGGCACTGCCTGATGAGCACCACTCCTGACCTCACCGGCGAGTGGGTCAAGTCCAGCCACAGTTCCACAGCCCCCGAAGGATCAATACTCTTCTTTCCTGACGGCGCTTGGGCAACATTTGCGACGGCGGTGCGGGGCGACGGCTTCTCTGTCGGCTGACGCTCCGAGGGGCGCCGGTAACCGGGGAGCCCCTCTCGGCTCGTACAGCCGCAGAATTGCGGTGGCCCCCTCTCTGCCGGGCAGGGAGGGGGCCACCGCATGCAACCGCACAGACCGGCTACGCGTCCGTCGGCTACTTGGCGTTGCGGGCGAGGTAGGCGAGGAGGTCCTGCCGGCTCACGACGCCCTTCGGCTTGCCCTCGACGAGCACGACCGCGGCGTCGGCGCCCTCCAGGACCGCCATCAGGTCGCCGACCGGCTCGCCGGAACCGACCTGCGGCAGCGGCGGGCTCATGTGCTTCTCCAGCGGGTCGTGCAGGGACGCGCGCTGTGTGAACAGCGCGTCCAGCAGCTCCCGCTCGACGACCGAGCCGACGACCTCCGCGGCCATCACGTCCGGGTGCCCGGCGCCCGGCTTGACGATCGGCATCTGGGAGACGCCGTACTCGCGCAGTACCTCGATGGCCTCGCCGACGGTCTCCTCGGGGTGCATGTGGACGAGCGAGGGCAGCGCGCCTTCCTTGTGGGCCAGGACCGCGCCGACGCTCGCCGCCGGGCCGCTCTCCTCCAGGAAGCCGTAGTCGGCCATCCATTCGTCGTTGAAGATCTTGCTGAGGTAGCCGCGACCGCTGTCCGGCAGCAGGACGACCACCACGTCGTCCGGACCGAGCCGCTCGGCCACCTCCAGGCCCGCCACGACCGCCATGCCGCAGGAGCCGCCGACCAGCAGCCCTTCCTCCTTGGCCAGCCGCCGGGTCATCTGGAAGGCGTCCTTGTCGGAGACCGCCACGATCTCGTCCGCGACCGTACGGTCGTACGCGGTCGGCCAGAAGTCCTCACCGACGCCCTCGATCAGGTACGGGCGTCCCGAGCCGCCGCTGTAGACCGAGCCCTCCGGGTCCGCGCCGATGACCTTGACCCGGCCCTCGCTGGCCTCCTTCAGGTACCGGCCGGTGCCGCTGATCGTGCCGCCGGTGCCCACGCCCGCGACGAAGTGGGTGATTTTTCCCTCGGTCTGTTCCCACAGTTCGGGACCGGTCGTCTCGTAATGCGAGCGCGGGTTGTTGGGGTTGGAGTACTGGTCGGGCTTCCAGGCGCCGGGGGTCTCGCGTACCAGCCGGTCGGAGACGTTGTAGTACGAGTCGGGGTGCTCGGGGTCCACCGCCGTCGGGCAGACCACGACCTCCGCGCCGTACGCCCGCAGCACGTTGATCTTGTCCGTGGACACCTTGTCCGGGCAGACGAAGATGCACTTGTAGCCCTTTTGCTGGGCCACGATCGCCAGGCCCACACCCGTGTTCCCCGAGGTCGGCTCCACAATGGTGCCGCCCGGCTTCAGCTCGCCGGACCGCTCGGCGGCCTCGATCATCCGTACCGCGATCCGGTCCTTCACGGACCCGCCGGGGTTGAAGTACTCGACCTTGACCAAAACGGTGGCCTGAATACCTCGGGTGACATTCCTGAGCTTCACCAGCGGGGTGTTGCCGACGAGCTCAATCATCGATTCGTAAAACTGCACGGTGGTCTCCGCGGTCGGGGGCACGCTGTCCTGCGCCCATCCAGCCAGCCTATTGCCCGTCCCTCATAGAGGCTCGACGCGTTGCACACGGCGCCCGGCGGGGCAACAACCTGTTGTACGCCCACGAGCCGTAGGCGTACGAGGAGATTCCAGTACCGCTTCCCGGACCGATCAAGAGCCGGAAGCGGTCTTTGTGCGCACTGAACGGGGAGGTGCCCGTCCCATGCCGGAGACGATGACCAGGACGATGTCCAGGGCGAGGGTGGCCCGGCGGATCGCCGCCGCGGCGGCGGTCGGCGGCGGCGGGATCGGTCTGCTGGGCGTGGCCGGCGTCGGTCTGCTGCTCACCGAGGTACGGCTGGCCCGCCGTACGGTCGGCGTCGGCACCTCGGTGCCGCCGTGCGCCGACGGCCTCTACGGCGCGGCCTTCGCCCACCGCACCGACCGGCCCGCCGACCGCCCCTTACTGCGCCTGGGCTTCCTCGGCGACTCCACGGCGGCGGGCCAGGGCGTGCACCGGCCGAGCCACACCCCGGGGGCGCTGCTGGCCTCCGGGCTCGCCGCCGTCGCCGAACTCCCCGTGGAGCTGCGCAACGTTGCACTCCCCGGCGCCCAGTCCGACGACCTGGACCGGCAGGTGCGGCTGCTGCTGAAGGAGGGGCCGCCCGCGCCCGACGTATGCGTGATCATGATCGGCGCCAACGACGTCACCCACCGCATGCCCCTGGCGCGCTCCGTACGCCTGCTCAGCGACGCCGTCCGTACGCTGCACGAGGCCGGCTCCCAGGTGGTCGTCGGCACCTGCCCCGACCTGGGCACCATCGAGCCGGTCTACCAGCCGCTGCGCTGGGTGGCCCGGCGGCTCTCCCGCCAGCTCGCCGCGGCGCAGACCATCGGCGTCGTCCAGAACGGCGGCCGGACCGTCTCCCTCGGCGACCTGCTCGGCCCCGAGTTCGAGGACCGTCCTCGCGAGCTGTTCGGGCCCGACAACTACCACCCGTCGGCGGAGGGCTACGCCACCGCCGCGATGGCCGTACTGCCCACCCTGTGCGCAGCGCTGGACCTGTGGCCCGAGGAAGAACTGCCCTCGCGCCGCGAAGGGATCCTGCCGGTCGCCGAGGCCGCCGCCCAGGCCGCCTCCGAAGGCGGCACCGAGGTCACCGCCACCCGTGCTCCCTGGGCGCTGCTCCAGCGCCGGCGGCGGCGCCAGTTGCCCGCTCCCGAGCCGGCGCCCGCCGGGTCCGGGCCCGCGGGGGCCGGGGACACGGAGCGGCGGTGAGGCCGGGGGCCGCTCGGCGGCGGGGCCGGGGCCGGAGCCGGGGCCGAGCGATACCGGCGGAGAGGTGATCGCTACGGGACGGTAAGCACTCGCTTAGAAAAGAGGCCCGCATCACAGTGCGCGCCCCGTGACCTCGGCCCTACGTGCGGGTAACTTCCCACACAGCTCTGCCCTCTTCCTCTGCCCCTCTCCCCGACGTACGTCCTGCGCCCCGTTCTCTCTCTGTTCTCTCCCTCCTGGAGCCGTGATGCCCGAAGCCGTGATCGTCTCTGCCGCCCGCTCCCCGATCGGCCGCGCCTTCAAGGGGTCGCTCAAAGATCTCCGGCCGGACGACCTGACCGCCACGATCATCCAGGCCGCGCTGGCCAAGGTCCCCGAGCTGGACCCGACGCAGATCGACGACCTGATGCTCGGCTGCGGCCTCCCCGGCGGCGAGCAGGGGCACAACCTGGGCCGGATCGTCGCCGTACAGATGGGCATGGACCACCTCCCGGGCTGCACGATCACCCGCTACTGCTCCTCCTCCCTCCAGACGACCCGCATGGCGATGCACGCCATCAAGGCCGGCGAGGGTGACGTCTTCATCTCCGCGGGTGTGGAGACGGTCTCCCGCTCGGTCAAGGGCACCTCGGACGGGCTGCCCGAGACCCACAACCCGCTTTTCGCCGACGCCGAGGCCCGTACCGCCGCGCGCGCCGAGCAGGGCGGCGAGGGCTGGCACGACCCGCGCGAGGACGGGCTGCTCCCCGACCCGTACATCGCCATGGGCCAGACCGCCGAGAATCTCGCCCGCCTCAAGGGCGTCACCCGCCAGGACATGGACGAGTTCGGCGTACGGTCCCAGAACCTCGCCGAGGAAGCCATCAAGAACGGCTTCTGGGAGCGCGAGATCACCCCGGTGACCCTCCCCGACGGCACGGTCGTCTCCAAGGACGACGGCCCGCGGGCCGGGGTGACCATGGAAGGCGTACAGGGCCTCAAGCCCGTCTTCCGCCCGGACGGCCTGATCACCGCGGGCAACTGCTGTCCGCTCAACGACGGCGCCGCGGCGCTGGTCGTCATGTCCGACACCAAGGCGCGCGAGCTGGGCCTGACCCCGCTGGCCCGGATCGTCTCCACCGGCGTCTCCGCCCTCTCCCCCGAGATCATGGGGTACGGACCGGTCGAGGCGTCCAAGCAGGCGCTGGCCCGCGCGGGGCTGTCGGTCTCCGACATCGACCTCGTGGAGATCAACGAGGCGTTCGCCGCCCAGGTGATCCCCTCCTACCGCGACCTGGGCATCGACCTGGACCGGCTGAACGTCAACGGCGGCGCGATCGCGGTCGGCCACCCCTTCGGCATGACCGGCGCCCGTATCACCGCCACGCTCATCAACTCCCTCCAGTGGCACGACAAGCAGTTCGGTCTGGAGACGATGTGCGTGGGAGGCGGCCAGGGCATGGCGATGGTGATCGAGCGGCTGAGCTGAGCTGTAGCGGAGGGTAGGGGTCGCCTGAGGGACGAAGGCGGCACCTGCCCGCAGCGGAAGCGAAGCGGAACGCGACCAAAAACGCGAGCGGCTGAGCTGAGCTGTAGCGGAGGGTAGGGGTCGCCTGAGGGACGAAGGCGGCACCTGCCCGCAGCGGAAGCGAAACGAAGCGCGACCAAAAACGCGAGCGGCTGAGCCGGGCCTCCTCTGTCGGCAAGTGATCGGCGTCACGGCGTGACGTGATCGCGACCGTGTTTCCCCCAGGATTGTGACCAACGCCCTGGGGGAGACATATACGGGCTGGTCAGCGCGGCGCCCGGTCGCGTACCGGGACGTAAGACCTATGACTTACAGGGCATAACGCCCTGGGATCGGTCGCCGAGGACCGTCAGGCTGATGTAGGAAGTCGGGGGACATTCTGCCAACGGGAGTACGTCAGTGAGCGAGCGACCCGAGCGCACCGGCCACGGGTGCGCGCTCCATGAAGACGGGCCCGCCGAACGAAGGGGGTCCGGCGCGTGACCGCCATCGCCCTTGCCCTGCTGCTGGCCGCGGCCGTCGCCGTGGCCCTGGGCGCGGCTGCCCTGCACACCGCCCGGGCCCTGCGCCGTCAGCTCACCGAGCTGCGGGCCGAACTCGCCGCCTCCGTACAGGCCCGTACCGGGGCTGCCGAGGGGACCGCGGCCGACGGCGCGGGCGCGAGCATCCCCGCGGCCCGTGCCGCCTGCGCGACGCCGCTGGCCGACATACGGGCCGCCGTCGCCGACGCGCTGGCCGAGGAGCGCGAACGGGAGCTGGCCGAGGCCCGCGCGTTCTGGGCCGCGCAGGAGGCCCGGGACGCCGCCGACGCCCCGTCCCTGCTGGGCGGCGCGGGTGGGCCGGCCGGGCCGGCCGAGGACGGTTTCCTGGAGGGCCTGCCGGAGCGGTGGGACCAGTTGGGCCAGGTGGACCGGCTGTACACGTACGAACGGCCGGACAGCCGGCTCTTCCTGCCGCGCCAGGCGGATCTGGCCGGACTCGAACCGCTGCTGGGCCCGGACGCCCTGGAGCCCCTGCCTCTGGACCCCTCGCCCCTGGAGTCCTCGTCCCAGGAGTCCTCGTCCCGGGAGCCCTCTTCCCCGGAGTCCTCGTCCCTGGAGTCCGTGGACGCCCTGGAGGCGGTGGACGCGCCGGAGACCGGGCCCCTGGAGGAACCCGAGTCCGCGGAGCTGGCCGCCGCGCGCCGGCGCCACCCCTCCCACCCGGACTTCTCCCCCGCGCGGGCCGTCGGTGACCAGGAGCGCACCGTCGACCGCCTGGAGGAGCTGGCCCGCGAGCGGATCCCGCTGACGGACGTACGCCCCGGGCCGCTCGGCACGCTGGACGTCTACGTCTTCGGTGACGGCACCACGGTGTGCATGACACCGGGGCACCGGGAGACCGCCGAGCGGCTGGCCGCCGCGCTGCGCGAGGGCCGTACGCCGGTGCTGCTGGGCGGCTCGGGCGTCTTCGGCGCGTACGCCCTGACGTTCGCCTGGGGCGAGAGCGCCGCGGAGAGCATCTACATCCTCGCCGACCGCGTCATCGCCTCGCTGTGAGCGGCCGGCGGGGCGGCCTCGTCGTGAGCGGTCCGGGCGGCCCGGCTATGAGCGGCCCGGTCCGCCCGGCCCGTCGCGTCAGCACCGCTTGACGGTGTCCCGCACCAGTTCCAGGGCCTCGGCCAGCTCCGCGACCGCCTCCGGGCCGTTCCCGGCGGTACGCAGCGCCTCGACCAAGTCGTGTCCGGCCACCGCCACTTGGTCCCCCACCGCGAACATGCCCGCGTCCGGGAACGCGTGGGGCTCCCGTTCCGGGCTCTCGATCCGCTGCGCCCGTGCCGCCAAATCCCGCGCCAGAGCAAGCCCTTCGGCTGCGGCACCACGGCTGAGCACGCTCTGCGGGAGCACTCGGAGGCGGTCGGCGAGCGCGTCAACGGCGGTCTGCAAAGGCATCACATCAAGCACAGGGCGAGCCTATGTGCCACCCACGGGTGGTTGCCAATGCCCGAACGCTCAGGCACGGTGGGCTGAAGGACCAGCATCGAACGCGTCCGGAGGCGCCGATGTCTCAACTCTTCTCCGAAGAGACCCACCGGAACCTGCTCTCCCGCATCCCCCATTGCACCGGTCGCGAGGTTTCCGACTGGCTTCGCACCGTAGATGAAGGCCCCGCTCTCTTCCGCTTCGAGGAGAAGGTGAGCTGGCTTCGTGGCGCGCACGACCTCGCCTATGGCCATGCCAAGGCGATCGTCCACGAATACGATCTCAGGCGCGCCGCGCGCAAGTTCTAGCAACCGGCCGCGACGACCTGCCGAACGGGAACAGGCCGAGGGCCCGCGGGGAAACTCCCCGCGAGCCCTCGGCCTGTCCGTCTTGTCCGGTCATGCGCCCGGTCGGGCCCGGCGCCGCGTCCTGTGCGCCAGGCGACGGGCTTCCGCCGCGGATCTCGGCCGCGGCGGGAACCGTACGTCAGTCGCCGCGCAGGATCGAGATCAGCCGCAGCATCTCCATGTAGATCCACACCAGCGTCAGCGTCAGGCCGAACGCGGCCAGCCAGGACTCCTCACGCGGAGCGCCGTACGCGATGCCGTCCTCGACCTGCTTGAAGTCCAGGGCCAGGAAGAGCGCGCCAAGAACCACGCCGACGACGCCGAAGAGGATGCCCAGGCCGCCGCTGCGGAAGCCGAGGCCGGTACCGCCGCCGAAGGCCATGAACAGCAGGTTCACCATCGACAGCAGGACGAAGCCGAGGGCCGCGATCAGCACGAAGCGGGTGAAGCGCGCGTTGACCCGCACGATCCGCGTCTTGTACGCGATGAGCATGGCCACGAAGACCGCCATCGTGCCCAGCACCGCCTGCATGGGCGCGCCGCTGAGCTGGGGGATGCCGTTGATGTAACCGCTCAGCGCGCCGAGGAAGAGACCTTCCAGGGCGGCGTAGGACAGGATCAGCGCGGGCGAGGGCTTGCGCTTGAAGGACTGGATCAGGCCGAGCACCATCGCGACCAGGCCGGCCCCGACGGCGAAGGCGAGGTTCTGGGTCAGGAAGAGCCAGCCGACGGTGGCACCGGCGATGACCGTGCCGAGCGTCATGCCCGTGCGCATGACGACGTCGTCCATCGTCATCCGGCGGGTCTGCGAGACGTACTGAGGCGCCTGGGTGACGCCCTGCTGGCCCTGCGCGTAGGGGTTGGCGGCGTCCTGTGCGTAGGGGTTACCGCCCTGGGCGTAGGGGTTGCCGTAACTCTGGGCGCCCTGGGCGTAGGGGTTGGTACCGGCGTACGGGTCAGCGGCGGGGCCCCCGGCCTGCGGCGGCGCGTTGAACCCCGCGTAGCCGTTGTTGTCGCGGCTGAACCCCCGTCGCGAAAAGACCGGGTTGCTGCTCCTCATCTCACTCCTCCATGGCCGCCGTGCGCGGCCTTGCCACAAGAGTAATGGCTTGGCAAAAGCGCGTCCTAGTTCTTTAGCAGGATCTTTCACCGTACTTCCGGTGGCGTCTCCCGCACCAGGAGTACGTACGGCACCGCACGGAAGTGCCCGCCCATTGCGCTTTCCGGGGCACGGCACGCCGAAGGGGGCCGTGTGCCTTGGCACACGGCCCCCTGGGCGGTCAGCCGACGGTCGCTACCGTCCGCGCCGCACGCCGATCGCTGTGCGCGCGGCGCCGCGACGGCAGCGGCCGGTCGTCAGTTGTTCCTCGCGCCGTTCTCGCCGATGATCGGGATGTCGTGGATGATGTGCGACACCATGTCGTCTTCCTTGGCCTGAGTCGAGTTCTCGGTACAGGTCTGGTGCTGCTCGGTCTCCAGGATCTCGATGTCCTGGACCGCGATCGGGATGAGACTGACGATCGAGTTGATGTTGATGTCGTCCGGGAACCCGATGCAGAGTTCGTTCAGCGACTCCCCGATGATGTTCCCCTGGGGGCTCATCTTGCCCTCGGTGTTCTGGTTCGAGTGGGCTTCCCGGGAGCCGTTCCCGTTCGCCGTCTGCGGGCCGAGGTCCTTGGCGACGCCGTCGTGGCTGTTGTCGTGCGCCATGGCCGTAGGAGCGGCCATGGCGGACATCCCGACCAGGGAAACCGTCACGAGGGCGCCGGCCATCATCTTCTTCATGCTTTCAAACCCCTTCAGGAAATCTGAACTCCCATCGCGAAGGGAGCCTCACGGAGAACAACCCGGCATGACACCGTGAGGTTGCGCAGCATCACCCGAATAGCGCGGCACGAGTGTCCGGGGCCCTGAATTCGCCCGTCGCGGGACGGAACGGGGTGGCGCGGGACCAGGCACGGGTCATCCACCGGAAACACGCAAGCAAAAAGCCCGGACCGTGCGGACGAAGTCCTGGCGGTCCGGGCCTGCTCGGACGATCAGCCGTTGTTCACACCGTTCTCGGAGAGCAGTGGAATATCTTCGACGAAGTGCGTCACGGCGTCGTTGCCCTTACTCATGGTCGAGTTCTCGACGCAGGTCTGGTGCTGCTTGGACGAGAAGAGGTTGATGTCCTGGACCGAGATCGGGATGAGCGCGATGAGCGAGTTGATATTGAGCTTCTCCGGCAGGGCGATACAGGGCTTGTTGAACGACCCCTGGATCAGCGCGAACTGCGGGCTCATGTTCCCGTACGTGGCGGAGTTTCCATAGGACTGGATCGTCTCGTTGCCGGTGATCGAAGCGGGACCTTTGTCGTACCCGTGGGCCGTCCCAGGGGGCGCGGCTGCGGCTGCGGTGGTGAAACCGGCAAGAGAGGTTGCCGCGGCTGCCGTTGCCAGAACCTTCTTGATCATTCGAATCCTTCACGTTTCGTGGTTCCGGGACAGATTGGTCAACTCGCCGACGACGAGTTCCGTTCTGCTGCATCACCCAAATGGCGTCGGTCTCCGCTTGCCGCAAAGACGGTGAGACCAGGTGAGTTCGTCCCTTGTCGGCGCGCGACGGCTGTGCCGGTGCCGCGCCGTGCTGACCCGCGCTTACTGACCCACTTCCACGCCCTCCAGCATCGGGACGGTCCGGACGAGCCCGCCGGTGGCACTCAGCAGGTGCTGGGTGCTCTCCCTGTTCAGCGCGTCCGAGGCCTTCTCGTTGGCCGCGTCCACCAACGGGTCGAGCTGCCGGCCGTCGAGCTGCTTGTTGGCGAAGGCCTCGTCGAGGGCACCGTTGAGGCTGTAGTTCTGACCAAGGGCGGCAAAGGCAGGGGCCGCCATGCCCAGAGCCATCACAGAACCGGCGAGAACCGCGGCAGACTTCGCGTACTTCACGATCACGTGTCCTTTCTTGAGCGGTGCTGGAAGGGGCCACGGCCGAAAGCCGCGCGAGCACTCTCATTGCTGCTCGGGTCACCGCATGCTTCCTGCCTAACGATTCCGGTCTCACTGGGAAACCCTGAATCCGGTGATTCCTTGCGGGAACCACCCGGAAGACAGGAGCCACCGGACACCGCCCCGTTCAACGCACCGGCCCTGGTGCGCGTGGCACGCACACCAGGGCCGGTCCGACCGAATCACTGCTTCCGGGCGAGCCGGCGGATCAGTCGTTGACGCAGGTGTTGCCGAATGCCGGGTTGAGCAGCCCGATGATGTCGATCGAGTTGCCGCAGATGTTGATCGGAATCTGGATCGGCACCTGAAGCGCGTTCCCGGACAGTACGCCCGGATCGTTGGTGGGGGCAGCCTGGGAGCCCGCATCGGCGAAAGCTGGCGCGGCAGCTCCCACCGCCATCAGCGATCCGGCAGCGACTGCGGCAACCTTGGCGTACTTCACTTTCAGCCCTTTCCGCAGCGGGTCCGAAACGGTCACGTCCTTCGTGCCGCACGAGCGCGATGATCGCTCGTAACTCCGCTGTCGATATTTGGAACGATTACTTGCCGGGAACGAAACTCCCGATCAGCGAATTCTTCAGGAGAATCGCCCGGACGATGCAACACAAGGCTACGAAAAACGGCCTTCTGTTACCTGAAAGGACCGGGCCGCCTAGGAGGAGGAAAAGACGGCCCGACCCTTTTGAGCGGCACGTCAGCTATTGCCGGAGCCGTTCTCACCCAGAATCGGAATGTCCTGGACGATGTGCGAGACGAGGTCGTCTTCCTTGGCCTGCGTCGAGTTCTCGGTACAGGTCTGGTGCTGCTCGGTCTCCAGGATCTCGATGTCCTGGACCGCGATCGGGATGAGGCTCACGATCGAGTTGATGTTGAGGTCGTCCGGGAGACCGATGCAGGGCTTGTTCAGTGTGCTTTCGATCAGCGAAAGCTGAGGGCTCTGGTGCCCTTCGGTCCCGGAGTTGGCGAAACCTTCCCCCGCATTGTTCGCGTTGGCCGTCTGCGGACCGATGTCGTGGCCGTAGCCGAACGCCATCGCCTGCGGCGCAACCGCGGCCGAGGTGCCGACGATGGAGGCCGCTACAGCCGTCGTGGCCAGGAACTTCTTGATCACGATTCACCCTTCTCGAAGCGGAGTGTCCGTTTCCGGAGCTCCCTGGACAACTCGTGGCCGCCTCATCAGTTTCGCCGTTTCACCCAAATGCCGCGAAACCGTAGACACATATCACCGGACAGCCGTCCTGCCGCGAGGTTCCCGTTCGGCGGCGAGCGGTCCTGCCGCAGACAAAGCGGGCCCGCCCCTTTCACACAGGGGCGGGCCCGCTCAGGCTCCGGACGATCTCACTCCGCGGCGCCGGCCGTCAGGACGACCGGCCGTGTGCCGCGTCGGGGGCGCTCGTCTCAGTTGTTCACGCAGACGTTGCCGTGCGACGGGTTGAGCACCCCGACGACGTTGATGGTGTTGCCGCAGACGTTGACCGGCACGTGGACCGGCACCTGGACCACGTTGCCGGACGCGACGCCCGGCGAGTGCTGGGCGACGCCCTGCGCGGCGGCACCGCCGTCCGTGGCGGAGGCCATTCCGGCTCCGCCCACAACGGCGAGCCCGGCAGCCGCGGACAGAACGATGGCCTTCGAAACGCGCTTCATCGCGAACCTCTTTACTGGACAGCAGACAAATACGGTTAGCCGCTGGGAGCGACAAACAGATCAACGCATCAACAGCCGGAGAGGTAGCGCCACCGACGGGTGAATGAAGCGCCAAATGTGCCAATCGGATGACACGTAACGGGACGGGGGATTCCGTGAGCCGCCGGACGTCGTCCCGTGCCCCCACCCCGCCCCCGGACGCGGACAAGGCCCCGCGAAGCCGCGGGGCCTTGTCCGCGTTCCGCGGCCGTCGCCGGACACCGCCCGGTGCGGCCCGCCGGAACGGGGCGCGGATCGCGGGGCGCGGATCACAAGGGAAGGTTCAGCGAACGCGGGTCACAGAATGCCGAGGCCGAGACCCAGACCGAACAGGCCCTGTCCGTAGTAGCCGTGGTCCTGGCCGTATCCGTGGTCCTGGCCGTAACCATCGTGGTGGCCGTAACCCTGGTGATGGTCGTAACCATGGTCCTCGTGCTTCTCGCAGTACCCGTTCCAGCAGCGTTCCACGACGCTGTTGTTGGTGACCTCTTGATAGCTCTCGGCCTGGCCCTGGGCGGACGCCGCACCCGCAAGCGGAACCATGGCGGCGGCAGCGATGGCGGCCGAGGCGGCGACGCGTCCAATGAGCTTGCGCATATCTCTCTCCTCGTGCGCAGAAATGTGACGCGCTATGAGTACCTCGCTGTCATCATTCGATCACATGTTGCTACTCAATACGCCTGTTCGAGGGCCGAGTGCCTCCAGTTGCAGCACCAGCGTTTCCCCCTCCGGCGGGCCCGCGCTACCGCCCCGCCGCCCGCCCCTCCGCCACTCAGATACGACCCATCCTGCCCGTACATGCCCGAACGCGACAGCGGACCGGCTGGGAAGCCGGTCCGCTGTGATGCCAGGAGCCTTGGGGCCAGGGAACCTTGGCGCCAGGGAACCTTGGCGCCAGGGGCCTTGGGGCCAGGGGCCTTGGGGCCAGGAGTGCCGCCGCGCCGCTCAGTCCCGTTTCGTACGAGCCCGGCGCAGCAGCAGCGCGCCGCCGAGCAGCAGCACCGCGCCGCCGCCGGCCGCGATGCCGAGCTGGTCGGCGCCGGTACGCGCCAGCATCGGCTCGGGAGCCGCCGGCTCGGCCACCCCGGGATCGGCCGCGTGGACCACTTCCGGAGCGGCGCCGGGCGCGGCCCCGCCGGACCGGCCGTCACCCTCCCGCCCGGCGGCGGGCTCCGGCGCCGGACGGGGCTCGGCCGACGGCTCGTGGGGCTGCGCGTGCTCCGGGGGCTGATGCTCCTCCGGGGGCTGGTGAGGCGGCGGGCCCAGCGGCCCGATGCCGTTTCTGCACACGTTGCCGAACGCGGGGTTCAGGATCCCGATGACGTCGATCGTGTTGTCGCACAACTGGGTCGGCACATGAAGCGGCACCTCCCCCAGATTCCCCGAGACCGCTCCTGGGGCCTGGGCGGCGCTTCCCTGGGCCCCGGAGTCCGCCAGGGCGCTGCCACTCACGCCCGTGAAGACGACTCCCGATGCGGCAGCCGCAATGAGAACGCCTTTTCTAAAGGTCTGTCGCATTTCGTTTCTCTTGTCTTGAGTCCTTACGCACGGGCGCTCGCCGGTGCGCGGGATTCCCTTCAGCAAGGGAAGGCACAACGTGCTTCATCAGCCGGTCCGGAGGTCACCGGAGGCGGAATTGAGACAGCGTTACCGCAGGGCCGCGGCGAAAATCCACCATTCAACAGCACTGCACACCCCAATTGACCTGTTCAACGATCCTGCCTCGTGGAGGAAACCCTGGGGGCAAACCCCGTGGGCCATCACCCGAATGCCGCACACATTCGGCCGGACCGTCGTGGCGCCCGCAACAGTGGTGCGTCGGCGCCGGGCGTGCGCGAGACTGGCGCGGGTGGACGCCGCGAAGGCGGCCGGGCCCGCTCACGCCGTACGGCCCGTGCCGTGCGGCGGCCAGCTCATCCCGGTGGTCCGGCCGTTCCCGGACGACGTGTAGTGGAGGAGCGATGTCCCAAGGCAGGCGGCGCCTGACGATCACGACGCTGGCCGACGGCGAGCAGTGCGCGGTGCTGCGGGTGGCCGGGGAACTGGACATGCACGGCGAGCGCCAGTTCCTGGACGAGGTCGGTGCGGTGATCGCCGACGGGCGCCGGTTCCTCGTACTGGACCTGACCGCGCTGCGGTTCTGCGACTCGCGCGGCCTGAACTGTCTGCTCGCCGTGGAGTGGCTGTGCCGGCGCATGCAGGGGCGGCTGCTGCTCGCCTCCCTGGGCATGCGCGTGCTGAACGTCCTGCTGGTGACCCGGGCCGTGGACGCCTTCACGTGCTTTCCCACGGTCGGCCACGCCCTGACGGCCGTACCCGACGAGCACCGCCCCGCCTGGCCCCCGGCCCTCACCGCCGGCGACGGCGTCCCGCCCGTACGGCCCCACGCCGAGGAGTCCGCCCAGTAGGCCGGGCCGGCAGCCGGGTCCAGCCGCCGTGTCCGGCCGCCCTTCGCCGTACCGCCCCTCAGCGGCCGGCCGGAGGAATGACGCTGCGCCGGGCGTATTCACTCTGGAGCTGCTGCATGTGGTGAAGAAAATCGGCCAACTGGCGGGCGCAATAGCGCAACGGGACGTGCTGGTCACCGCGTTGGAGGGAGGCGCCGACTCCGTCGTCACCGCCGACGGCGGGGCTGAAGGTCCACACCTCGCGTGAGGCGGGAACGAAATCACTGGGCACCGATGGCGCGGCAAGCCGGCGGGACGAAGTGGGGTTCATGTGTCGGCTAACGCCCGCATTTGGCCCCGGGATGTGCGGCAACCGGGTGGCAATCGGCAGGACGCGGCGCACAGGAGCCGGGCGGAGCGCGCAGAGGGCGCAATTCACACAACGGATTGACAGACAACTCTGCCATCCGGGGGTTCCCGGTGCCGCCAGCCGCACCAGGAGGCCCCTGGAAAACGTTTGGCGAACGTGGACGTAAGAGAACACTGGGAGCGCCATTCGACGTTGGCCGAGGCTTTTTGCCGGGCGGAGGAGAGAGTGGAGGCGGCACAGCGGGCGTTGGACGAGGAGCAGCGGAACCGGGCCCGGCTGCTGGCGGCGATGGCGGTGACGGTGGGCAGCGACGGCGCGGTGGCGGGATTCCTGGGGCTGGGCGAGCGGACCGTACGGGCCGCGCGGCGCACCGTGGGCCGGGTGCAGGGCCGCGAGACGGCGGAGCAACTGCTCGCCCACGCGGCGAGTCAGCGCGCCCCTTCGATAGGGGAGGCGGCCTCGCTCTACCAGGGCGAGGAACCGCAGGTCGTGCCGCTGCCGCAGCAGGAGCCGATGCCGGTCCCCGAAGAACCCGCGCCGCCGCCCGAGCAGCAGCAGCCCAAGCCCGCCGCGGCCTCCGGCACCCCGTGGTGGACGCCCTCCATGGACGCGGTGCTGGTCCAGGGATGGTGGGCCGGCCTGGATCCGCAGGTGCTGGCGGACCAGCTCGGCATGGACCTGCACAGCGTCATGCTGCGGGTGCAGCAGTTGTCGGTCTGGCCGTCGGGGTCCCACTCCGCCGCTTCGACGGCGGCGTACCCCGAGCCGACGGTGGTTGGCCAGGAGGACCGGGGACGGCACCGCCGGCGCACCACCAACGACGCCTGGGCGCAGCACGAGGGTGACGCCCAGGTGGCCTATCTCCCGCGGCAGCAGATGGCGCCCGGCTCGTACGGCACATGAGCCGGCCCTACGCGGCGCGGTCTCCGCCGGCCCCACGCCGTCCCGTCACCGGACCGGTGGGGTCCACGCGCGGCTGCTCCCGCGGCCGTACGGCGACGCCACGCGGACGCCGTACGGACATCACACGGACATCACACGGACATCACGCGGGCGTCACACGCACCGGTTACGCCGTGCCCGGCCGGGAAAGCCGCCGAGCTGCACGGTGGCTCCGTGCTGCGCGCCGACAGGTCTGCACGCCTGCGCGCCGGCACGCGCTTCCTGTACGCCCGTATACCTGCGCGCCCTGCGCATGGACGCACCGCGACGACGCGTCATCGCGCCGCGGTGTCCTCGCGCCGCGGTCCCGTCGCGCCGCGGTGTCACCGCACCACGACAGGCACGCGCCTGCGCACGCGCACGTCGCCGCGGGCCGGCCGCGCGCCACCACGTCCCGACGGCAGCCATCGCATCACGACATGGGCCCTCAGTCACGGCCACCCGCCGCCGTGTCGCAACATCCGTGACATCCGTGACATCCGTTCCACCCGTGTCTTGCATGACTTCCGTGACACCGGCCACGACCGTACGGCCGCACAGCCCGGCACCCTCACTCTTCCCCTCCCCCTCCCCTCCCTCTCCCTCTGTCCCTCGCCCGCTCGCACCCGCCTCATCAGGCCCCGCGCCGCTCGACGGCGTTGCGCATACGGTCGAGTATTTCTTCGAGCACCGCCTTGGACGTCGCGAAGTTCAGCCGCGCGAACCCCTCGCCCACGGCACCGAAATCAGGCCCCGGACTGAGCATCACCCCGGCCTCTTCCAGGAAGAACGCGGCCGGGTCCGCGCCGAGGCCCAGCTCGCGGCAGTCGAGCCAGGCCAGATAGGTCGCCTCGGGAGCGTGGTGGCGGATGCCGGGCGGCAGCGACTCGGCGACCATACGGCGGTTGCGGGCCAGGGTCCGGCGCGCCTCCTCCAGCCAGGGTTCGCCCTCCTGCCAGGCGGCCACGGTGGCCAGCACGCTCAGGGAGCTGACGTCCCCGTACAACTGCGGCGGCTGTGCCTCCAGCGCCCGGCGGACGCGGCCGTCACCGATGTGGGCCACCGAACAGCGCAGCCCGGCCAGGTTGAACGCCTTGCTGGCGGAGGACAGCGTCACGGTGCGGCCGGCGGTCTCCGGGTCCAGCGAGGCGAAAGGGATGTGCCGGTGCGGCTCGTAGGTGAGCTCGGCGTGGATCTCGTCGGCGACGACCAGGAGGTCGTGCCGGGCGGCGATCTCCGCGACCGCCGACAGCTCCTCACGGGTCATCACCCGGCCGGTGGGATTGTGCGGGTTGACCAGCACCAGCACCCGGCAGTCGTGCCGCGCCACGGCCTCGGCGAGCCGCTCGCTGTCGAAGGCCCAGCCCTCGCCACCGTCGGTCACCGGTACGGTGACCAGCCGCCGCCCCATGTCCGTCACGGTCTTCAGGAACGGGGGGTAGGCGGGCGTATGAAGGACCACCGCGTCCCCGGGCCGGGTCGCGAGGTGCAGCACCACCTGAAGGGTCTGGATCAGCTCCGTGAACACCCGTACGTGAGCGGGGTCCAGCGCGAGGCTGTAACGGTGTTCCATACGCTCGACGAAGGCACCGACGAGCGGATTCTTCTCCGGCTGGTTGTCCCAGGCCGGGTAGCCGAGCCCGGGCCCGGATTCCAGGTGCCGCGCCAGCGCCTCCCGTACCGGGTCCGTCACGGGGAAATCCATGTCCGCGATCCAGGCCGGCAGGACGCCGGGCGCGGCCCGGTCCCATTTCACGCCGGCCCGGCGCCTCAGCGTCGCGGGGTCGAGTTCATCGAACATGCCGGGGCACTCCGTTCACGGGTCTTGGCTTCTTCGACGCCTTGTCCGCCGTTTCTGCTGCTTCTGCTGCTTCTTTGACTGCTGGTTCTGCTGCTTCTTCGGCCGCTTCTTCGGCATCGGATCCGCCGCTGAGCGTAAAACGTGTACCGGTGACGGCGATTGACGATTTTCCCGTCACCACGCAATATCGTTGCGTGCCCGCACCCCCTGCCCTCGACGAGACCGATCACCTCCTTCTCGACCTGGTGCAAAGGGACGCGACCCGGCCCCTGCACGAACTCGGCGACCGGGTCGGCCTGTCCCCGAGCGCCGTACAGCGCAGGCTCACCCGGCTGCGTGCCGCCGGGGTGATCCGCGCCCAGGTCGCCGTGCTCGATCCGCGCGCGCTGGGGCTGGGCCTCACGGCCGTGGTCCTGGTGGAGCTGGTCGAGGACGGCCCCGGACAGGACGCGGCCTTCCGTGAGCGGATGCTCGCCGAGCCGGCGGTCCAGCAGTGCTATTCCGTCGTGGGGCAGTGGGATTACGTGGTCGTACTGGTCACCGCCGACCTCGCTGCCTACCGGGAGATGTCCCGCAGGCTCTTCGTCGAGGAGGAACTGGTGCGCCGGTACGAGACGCTGCCGACGTACGAAGCGGTCAAGCCGGGCCCGGCGCCGGCCCTGCCGCGCCCTCTGCCACGCCCCTGAAACGGGGCCACGGGGCCGGGCGCCCCTCCGCGAAGCCGCGTCAGGCGCGCCCAGTGGACCAGCAGCGCCGTGATGAACAGCCCGCCGGGCGAAGCCCGGGGCGCGCCGCGTCACGCACCGTGATATCCGTACGGCCGTCAACCGGAACGTCAACCGCGGCGCCGCCGCCTCCCCCGTCGTGTACCTACGCCGCGACAGCCGTACCGAAGTCGGGGTTCGTGCTGGCCAGCGGATGGGTAGACCTGGCTCGGACGTCTTGGGCAGGGCGGCGCGGTCGGCCGTCACCGGTCACGGCGGCCATCCGGCGACTGGGTGCGGACAGTCACCGGCGCCGAGCGGCCGAGCGCCGCCGGTGCCGGGTTGTGCGCCGTGGTGGGGGGAGAGTGTGCGCATCGCTTATCCGACGAAGTGGCTGCTGCTGAGCGTGGGTGTCGGGGCCTTCGTGGCGGCGCTGGACGTGGCTCTCGGGCCGGCGAGCAACCTCGGCGGTCTGCTGCTCATGTGTCCGCTGCTGGCCGCCACCCGGCTGAACGGCGGCCGTACGGCGGTGGTGGGAGGTTCGTGCGTACTCCTCGCGGTACTGGTGGCGGACCACGAAGGGACACTGGGGCGCTTCGACGAGGTACTGCTGATGATCTTCCTCGTGGTGGCGGCGGTGCACGCCACCTCGACGGCCCGGCGGCACACCACGACCCACGCATACCTGGCCGAACTCGCCGCCACCGCCCAGCCCGCGATCCTCCAGCCCACCTACTTCCGCGTCGGCGGACTGGCGGTCTGCGCCCGTTACCGCTCCGCCGCGCCACGGGCCGTCATCGGGGGCGACCTGTACGCCTTCGCCCACACACCCAACGGGCTGCGGCTGCTCCTGGGGGACGTACACGGTGAGAACACCGGCCGCTCCGGGGACGACGCGGATGCCGGGCACGTCGAGACCGGGGACGCGCTGCAGCTCTCCGCCACCGTCATCGGGCACTTCCGCGACTGCGCCTTCACCCACACCGACCTCGCCGACGTCGTACGGGAAACGGACCGGCGGCTGGCCGAGGAACTCGGCGAGCAGGAGTTCATCACCGCCATGGTCGCCGAGTTCGCGCCGGGCCGGCTGCGGCTGGCGAACTGCGGCCACCACCCGCCCCTGCACCTGTCCCTCGACGGCCCGCCGTCCTTGATCCACCCCGCCGAGCCGACCGCTCCCATCGGGCGCTGTCCGGCCCCTCTGGTGCAGCAGGTGAAGCTGGCGCCCGGCGACCGGGTGCTGTTCTACACCGACGGCATCGCCGAGGCCCGCGATCCGCAGGGCGTGTCGTTCGACCCGGCGGACCTGGCTCCCGCCTGCGGTTTTCCCCGTCTGGGAGACGCCCTGGACATGGTCCTGCTGACGCTGGCCCAGCACACCCACAACGCCCGTGACGACGATGTCGCCCTCATTCTGGTCGAGTCCGCGACCAGCCCGCCGCGCCCTCGCCGTGGCCGTGGGAGTGGGCGGCTGGACCTGTTCTCCCGGTTCTCGCGCGCCGGGGCGCCCGCTCCACGTCACGTGAAGCCGTAGGGGGTGGGCCGGGGTCCTTCTTGTCGCTCATTGCTCCGCGGTCCTCCCCACGAGGCGGCCCTCCCCACGAGGCCGCAGCGTTCCGGCCGACGTCGGGCCGTCCCGCCCCGCCAACCGGCCCCCGTCGCGCCGACCGCCCCGCACGTCACTCACGGCGGCCCGTCCCGGCGCACCCGGCTCCTTCCGTCACCCGGGTCACTGGCCGACGGCACGCCTGCCGGGCCGCCGTGCCGGAATGCGGCGTTCTGGCGCACGGCGGCCGGGTACCCGCCGGCCCGGCCCGGCAGCCGTCGGGCCGTTCCGATGACAAGGCAGGCACACGATGGCCACCGCTTCATCCTCCGAGTACCCGGAAACCGGCAGGTCCCGGAGCAGCCACGCCCCTTCGCGCATCCACACCGAGACCAAGCCCGCCTTCAAGACGACCGAACTGATGGTGTACGTCGCCGCGGTGATCGCGGTCCTGGTCGCCTCCGCCGTGGTCGGGGACAGCGGAGGACCCGTTCACGTGGACCGGTTCCCCGCCGACCAGGCGTGGTTGTACGTCACCCTGCTCACCATCGGCTACCTGCTCAGCCGTGGTCTGGCCAAGAGCGGCAGCCGCGAACCCACCGACCGTACCCAGGACTGACCGTATCCACGTCCCGGCATCCGCCGCCCTCAGCACCTGCTGCACTCAACGCCTACTGAAGCACCCTGCCCGCTGAACCACCTTCATCCACCCCGGGCCATCTTCACCCACCGAACCATCCGTTACCGAACCAGCCGCTCACAGCACCTCCGCACGGTGAGGGCCGAGGCCGTAGCGCCTCGGCCCTCACCTCTTGCCGCGTCCAAAGCCCGTGCGCCAGACGGGATTTCACGCCCGATGAGCCGCCGGTGACGGGACCGGCGAGCGGCGGACGACGGGGGCCGGCGTCCGCGGGCGACCGGCGTTGTCAGTGGTCGCCACTATGTTCAGCCGTGCCTCGCCTTTCGGGCCGACTTTCGGGCCGTCGAGGTGCTGAATTCCCCTTGGTTTCTTCTGGTGCATGGGAGTGGTGCGGTGTCGGATCGGGAGAGTTGGGAGAGGTCGAGCACGGCACGGGTGCTGCCGCCCGCACGGCCGCGCAAGCTCGCCAAGGTCCCCTTCGTCGAACTGGCCGACGGACGCCTGCAGGGCGTGGTCTCCAGCGGTTCGGACATCGAGCGGGTCTATGTCTCGTCGGTTGCGGCCGGTACGTACGCGTACGCCTGCAGCACCAACAACAACCGGCCCTGTGGCGGTGCGCGGGGCGGATTCTGCAATCACATCCGGGCCCTGATCAACGAAGCGGTGCTCCAGTACGGCGCCGAGCGCGTCGTCCGCTATCTGAGGGCCGAGAGCACGGACGCCGAGCCGAGCGCCCAGAGCATCACCGCCGGCATGAGCGGCACGCATCCGCCGAAGGGGGACGCCGGGGCCGCCGCGACCGTCTTCAGCCGGTTCCTGCGCCACCTGGCCTATCTGGAACTCGCCCCGAGCACGGAGCCGTTGCCCGAGTTGCAGTGGTTCCCGCCGACCCGGTCGGCGGAGGCCCCCTCGCCCACGCCCGGTCCGGCCGCGGGCTCGGATACGGATACGGGGACAGGTACGGACACGAGTACGGGGGCGGGCGCCGATCCGGCCGCCGAGACCGTCACCGGGCTCGACGAGGCGCTGGCGGCCGTCGACGCCTTCGACGCGGCCCTGGTCACCGGACTGCTCCGCCCGGCGCCCGCCCAGGCCGCCGGCCTGGCGGAGCTGGCCCGGGCGGTCGCCGGGACGCCGCTGGCCGACAGGGTCGCCGAGGCGGCCGAAAAGGCGGCGGCCGGCTCCGCGGGCGAGGACCATTTCGTGGCGCTCGCCGCCGCCCGTACCGCGCTGCTCGGCTCCGTCCACGACGCGCTGCTGGCCCGGATCCAGGAGACGACCGGCCGGTCCCGCGGCGAGGACACCGCCCCGCCCCCGCCGCGCGGGAAGCGGCGAACCCGCTCGCCGCCGCCCGTTCCTGGCTGTCGGACCTGGCACGCTGCGGCTGGCAGGGCATCGACCACGAACTGGTCTCCGGGGCGGCGCAGATCGTCTCCGCGATGCTTCCGGTTCCGGCGCTGCGCCGCCTGGCGACGCTCCTGGACGGGTTCGCCGCCGAACTCGCCGCCTGCTGCCCGGGCGCGGCCCAGGAACACCTGCCGGTGCGCCGCTGGGCCGACCTGTGGTCGCGCGGGATGCTGCTGACACTGCCCGGCGCGGCCCCGGCGCCCGTGACCGGCACGGCCACCGGCCGTCTGCTGCCCCTGGGCGTGGATGTGCAGGAGCACGCGACCGCCGTACAGGCCCAGGTCCACGCGGTGTTCGAGCCGGCGGACGGTACGGCATCCCGCCTGGTGCGGGCCAGTGTGTCGGCGCCCAAGCCCGACACGGTCCTCGGCGCCGGACTGTGGCAGTTGCTGCGCCCGCACATGTCGCTCCTGGCGGCCGTCGGTGAGGGCCGGGCGATGGACCTGACCGGCATGCCGGTCACAGCCGAAGGCGATCTGGTGTGGAGTGACGCGCAGGCCCGGCCGGGCGAGCCCGCCGACGCCTTCGCCACCGCGCGGGTCGCCCTGCCCGTCGCGACCGATCCGGTGACCGCGCCGCTGGACCGGCATCCGGCGCGCATCGCCGTTCCCGTCTTCCTGGAGAGCTACACCACCCGGAAGGGGGACGACGGCACCCTGACGTTCACCGTCGCCGGACGTTCTCTCCTTGTCGACACCGACCGCATACCGGCCGCCGGTCCGCTCACCCCCCAGGCCGTCGCCGCGTCCGGCGCGTGCATCGGGCTGCTCCGCTGGGACGCCGGGGCGTACCGCCTTCAGCCGCTGGCCGTGGAGAAGACCGTACGGAAGCAGGCCGTCGCGATCCACGCCGGGGCTGGGCCGGGGGCACGACCGACAAGGCCGGGGTCAGGGCGGAGAAGGCCGCCACCGACGCGGTCGCCGTACTGCGGGAACGGGCCGGGAGGCTGCTGCGCAAATGACGGACCACACGACCGGGCAAGCGGTCCCGACCGGCCGGGCGACGGCTGACGAGGACGTGCCCCCGCAGAACCCCGGAATTTCTGACAGCCCCCAAATTTCTGGCAGCCCCGGAAACTCCGGCAGCTCCAAGAGCGCTGGGAACCACGGCACTCCTGACACCACCGGGTCCGCCGCGGCCGTACCCGCGGCGGACCTCTACGACAACCGCCGTCAGGTCCTGTACTGGCGGCTCCTTGCCCGCCTGTTCGATCACGAGGAACAGGCCGCGCTGGAATCGGCGAGCCTCGCCGTCGTCGAGGACATCGGACTGCCGTCCGGGCTGCTGGACCCGCAGACCTCCGTCGACTCCATCGTGCAGCGCCACCCGGAGCTGGCCGCCGAGTTCGACGGCCTGATGGTGCCCGAGCCGAACGGGTCCGACGGGTCCGACGGGACCGACGGGACCGACGAGTCCGCCGACCCCGCCGATCCCGGGCAGGGCGAGCAGGGCGACCGGCACGGCGTACGCGACCGCGCCGACGAAGTACGGCGCGCGGCACTGGTGTCGAAGGTGCTGCTCAACGTCTTCTCCTCGGGCTCCGGCACGGTCACCGCCGGACAGCTCTCCCGCTGGCAGTCCGACGCGGCCTGGCTGGAGCGCGCGCTGGGCTGCGCCCCCGGTGAGCTGCGCGGCGGACGTGCCGGCCAGGGGAACCGGCCGGCCGCCGCGGGCCGGGGCGTCAGCCCGACCGGCACCGGCGTCGGCCCGCGTACGCCACCCGACCTGGGCCAACTGATCCCGGCGATCGGCCCGGAACTGGGCGCCATCGAGGCGGACCTGGTCAAGCGGATGCATCTGCGCGAGGTGCTGGCCGACCCGGAGCTCGCCGCGCGGCTGACCCCAAGCATGTCGCTGATCGAGCAGCTCCTGCGGGACAAGGACAACCTCTCCGGGGTGGCCCTGGCCAACGCCAAGAACCTGATCCGCCGTTTCGTCGACGAGGTCGCCGAAGTGCTGCGTACGCAGGTGGAGAAGGCCACCGTGGGCGCGCTGGACCGCTCCGTCCCGCCCAAGCGGGTCTTCCGCAACCTCGACCTGAACCGCACGATCTGGAAGAACCTCACCAACTGGAGCCCGGAGGAGGAGCGGCTGTACGTCGACCGCCTCTACTACCGGCACACCGCCCGCAGGACGACGCCCCAGCGGCTGATCGTCGTGGTGGACCAGTCGGGCTCGATGGTCGACTCGATGGTGAACTGCACCATCCTGGCGTCGATCTTCGCCGGGCTGCCGAAGGTGGACGTCCACCTCATCGCGTACGACACGCAGGCGCTCGACCTGACCCCGTGGGTGCACGACCCCTTCGAGACCCTGCTGCGCACCAACCTCGGGGGCGGCACCGACGGCACGGTCGCCATGGCGCTGGCCCAGCCGAAGATCGCCGAGCCCCGCAACACCGTCGTGGTGTGGATCTCCGACTTCTACGAATGGCAGTGCGAGCAACTGTTCGAGAGCATGGCCGCCATTCACCGCTCCGGGGCCAAGTTCATCCCGGTCGGCTCGGTGACCAGCTCCGGCCGCGCCGATGTCAACCCGTGGTTCCGGGAGCGCTTCAAGGACCTCGGCGCCCCCGTGCTGTCCGGCCACATACGCAAGCTCGTCCACGAGCTCAAGACGTTCCTCGCTTAGCAGTTGACGCTCAGCGCACAGCACGTACCGCTCAGCGCTCAGCACTTACTTACCGCTTCATGCTTACCCGGCAATTCAGAAAGGCCCTGATATGTCCGACCTGTTGCGCGCTCCCGCCGAGATCAAGTATGCCGAGGAGCTGGACTGGCTGGAGTCCGTCGACGACAACCCCAAGCCCTTCTCCTGGCGGCTGTCCCCCAAGATGGTCCGGCTGTTCATCCTGGGCTCCGAGCGCTCCGACGGCCTGGACCGGGAGATCTCGCAGAAGTGGTTCGGCGACCGCAGCTTCGTGGAGCGCTCCATCGTCACACTGGCCTCCGACCGCGGCCTGCTGCTCATCGGCGACCCCGGCACCGGCAAGAGCTGGCTGGCCGAGCTGCTGTCCGCCGCGATCAGCCGCAACTCCACCCTGGTGGTGCAGGGCACGGCCGGCACGACCGAGGACCACATCAAGTACTCCTGGAACGTCTCCATGGTCATCGCCAAGGGCCAGTCACGTGAGTCGATGATCCCCTCGCCGATCATGACCGCGATGGAGACGGGATCGATCGGCCGTTTCGAGGAGCTGACCCGCTCCACCAGCGACGTCCAGGACGCACTGATCTCGATCCTGTCCGAGAAGTACATCTCCGTGCCCGAACTGGACAGCGACGGCAGCGACAACATCGTCTTCGCCAAGCCCGGCTTCTCGGTCATCGCCACCGCCAACAGCCGGGACCGGGGCGTGAACGACCTGTCCTCCGCGCTCAAGCGCCGCTTCAACTTCGTACGCATCCCGGTGGTGACGAACAAGAAGAGCGAGGCGGAGATCGTCCGCTTCCGTACCGAGGAGCTGCTGCGCCGCCACCGGATCGAACTGGACGTGCCGCCGACGCTGCTCGACGTCCTGCTGCAGAGCTTCGCCGATCTGCGCGCCTCGGCCGCGGCGGCCGGCAGCGAGGACGAGAAGCTGGAGTCCGCGCTGTCCACCGCCGAACAGATCGGAGTGCTGGAGGACGCGATCCTGCACAGCAACTTCTTCGGCGAGAAGGCGCTGACCGCCCATGCGCTGGCCTCCTCGCTGGTCGGGTCGCTGGCCCGGCGCGATCCGGAGGACCTGGCCATCCTCAACAAGTTCCTGCACGGCGTCATCGAGCCGCGCAGCAAGGAAGAGGGCGGCTCCTGGCCGGAGTTCCTCAAGGGTGGCCGCGACGCGATCGCCACGCTGTCATGAGCGGTGCGTACGAGAAACCGGCGAGCGGTACGTACGAGGAACCAGCCGGCGGTACGGACGAGGAGCCCGTGAACGGTACGGACGAGGAGCCCGTGAACGGTACGGACGAGGAGCGCATGAGCGGTACGGACGAGGAGTGCATGAGCGCACCGCACACGGGGGGCGTCATCAGCCCCCTCGAAGGACCCGCGCACAGCCCGCACGGGGAGACCTTCCAGGCCCTGCGCACACAGTTGCGCGAGGCCGCCGCGGCGTTCGCCGGCGGGCCCGACGCCCTGGAGGACATCCTCCTCGGCCTCGTCGACGACGTCGACCGCGCGGTGCGCGAGCCACTGGAGATCTTCCCCGTCTGCCACCACTCCCCCGCCTCGGCGCTGGCGATGGCGCGCCGCCTGCGGGCCAAGCAGCCCAAGGTCGTCTACCTGGAGCTGTGCGAGGACATGGCGCCCCTGCTGACCGAGCTGCGCAACTGCCGACTGCCGGTGGCCCTCCAGTCGTTCGCGAGCGAGGTCGACGGATTCCCGGCCGAGTGGTCCCCGCTGTCGGTGGTCGCGCCGATCACCGAGGCTTCGGCCGAGTACCAGGCCATCGCCTACGCGCTGGACACGCCGGGCGTCGAACTGGTCCTCGTCGACCGTTCCTCGGACCATGTCTTCCAGTGGGACGCGCGCGGCGAGCGCACCACCGAGCCGCCCGGGCCCGCCGATCCGGACGCGCCACCCGCCGACGAAGAGACCGCGCTGCACGGCGACGCGGTCGGCGTGGAGATCGGTGATCTGCGGCCCCGCTTCGCCGAACTGGAGGAACACCTGCTGCACCACGGCAAGGTGCGGCACTGGTCGGAGTGGTGGCACCAGTACGTCGAACTGCCGCTGGGCGACAGTGACCACGACACCTACCGCCAGGTCATGTTCCTGATCGGCAGCCTTTTCAGGCGACTGGCGCCCGGTGATCCGCACCGGGTGGGCGTGGACGAGGACCGGGAGCGCTACATGTGGACCAGGATGCGTGAGCACCTGGCCGCGACCGGCACCGACCCGGCGGACTGCCTCTATGTCTGCGGGGCCTTCCACGCGGCCAGCAGGGTGCAGGAGTTCGGCGTCCACGGCGCCGGCACCTTCGAGATCGGTCCGCGCACCGCCACCAAGTGGCAGCACGGTTTGATTCCCTCCAGTCACGCGGCGATCGAGGCGCAGTTCGGCCTCGCCGCGGGCTCGGTGTCGATCGCCGCGACGCTCTGGGCGAAGAACCTCAAACGTACGCGTGAGACGCCGTACCGGCTGGCGGGTCAGGCGGGTACGAGGAAGCCGAAGGCCAAGAAGGCCGCGCCCGCGCCGCCGTCTCCCGTCCCGGCCGTCCCGACCCTCCCGCCGCCGGACAGGCTGACCGGCTTCCTGCGGCAGCCGCCCGTCCTGGACAAGCTGGACGAGGCCGAACTGCTCGGCTGGTCGGTGGAGATCGTGCGCGCCGCGCGCCGCAACGGCTACCTGGCCTCCACCGCCGACGCCATCGCGGTGTTCGAGACGTCGATCCTGCTGGCCGGGATGCGTGACCGGGCCAGGCCCACGCCGTACGACTTCCAGGACGCGGCCGTCACCTGCATCGAGAAGGACACCGTGCCCGGCCGGCGAGATGTGCGCCGCCTCGTGGAGATCATGATGGGCGGTGACCGGACCGGCCGGGTCGGCTACGACGCGCTGCCGCCCCTGGCCCGTGACGTGCACGACCGGCTCGCGCCCCTGAACCTCAGACTCCACCAGCGCGGTGTGCAGCGGGCGCTGCTGGACATCGCCGGCCGCCCGGAACTGGAACCGTGCTCCGACGTCCTGTGGATGCTGCGGTATCTGATGCCGCGGGGCGCCGCCCGCCCCGTCATGGGCGAGCGCAAGCTCGGTGAGCGGCCGATCCAGGAGTCCTGGGACCTGGCGCTGGGCACCCACGAGCGTGCGCTGATCGAGCTCGGCTACGAGGGCGTCAGCATCGAGCAGGTCCTGGAACAGCGCCTGCGCCGTACGGTGTACGGGCCGCGGGCCACCACGGCGACCGTCCTTCAGGCCGTGGAGGACGCGACGCTGTACCTGCGCAGCCGCCGCCTCGCCGACGAGCTGGGCACCCACGCCCTGGAGGTGCTCTCGGCCGAACGCGGTGCCGACGGCGCGCCGGAGGTGCTGCGCCGGACCCGGCGGCTGCTGGCGTACTACCGCACCAGCGAGCCGGTGCTGCCACCGTGGATCGAGTCCTTCGTCAAGGCCGGGTACGCCCACTACTGCACCCTGCTGCCGACGGCCTTCACCGACGAGGACGCCACCGTCCGGCAGGTCGCGGCGATGCTGGGCTTCCTGTTCAGCATGGAGGGCCTGGCACTGTCGCTGGGCTGCGACCACACCCAACTGGAACTGGCACTGGCCCAGTGCCACCCCGATGACCCGTCCAAGTCGGCGCTGCTGTGGGCGGCCCAGACCCACCTCGGGCGCCTGTCCCGTACGGCCCTGCGCGAGAGATGTGACGCCCTCCTGGCCAACCCCCTGGTGGTGCCCGCCTATCCGCGCTACCTCAGTGGCTTCCTGCATGCCCTGGAGCCCGTCCCGGCCCTGACCGACTTCGTCGTGGAAGCGGTGTCCAACGCCTTCGGGCGGCTGCCGGACCCGGTGCTGCTGCCGTGGCTGCCGACCCTGATCACGACCCTGCGATCGGAGGGCGCGGAGCTCGCCCCGCTGCTGATCCGTGAGGCCGGACGCGTCTTTCCCGGCCGGCTGGCGGCGCTGGACGAGTGGGTGCCGCCCTGGCGCGCCCAGCCGGATCCGGCACCCGTACGCCCTGTGCGGCGCGCACCGGGCAACCGCTGCGGCACGCTGCTCACCGCCCACCCCGCGACCTGCGACGCGGTGGCTACCCTGCTGGGCTGCGAGGGCACATGGGAGCAGCCGGACGCCGGGCCCCCGGGCGCCGTACTGGTCGGCCGCCACCCCGATACGGCCGTGGCCCTGGAGGCGCTGCTGACCGCCTCCTGACGACACCGTTGCGGACCGGTACGGCAAGTGATCACCGGCGGGCCGGCAGTACGCCGGCGAGGGACGCGGCAGCAACCGGCCCCACGGCGTACGTGCAGATCCGCCCACGTACGCGCACGTCCATGCGCGTACGCGCAGGCGGAAAGCCTGCCCGCACCACCGTGCGAGCAGGCTCCCGCCCGTGCACCGCGCTCACTCCGCCCGGGCCGCCGCCACCTGGAGGGGCGGGGGCTCCGGCGAGCGCACCGGGCCGCCGGAGAGAGCCTCGGTCTCCTCCACCGGATTGCCCACCGGATTGCCCACCAGCTCCCCCTCCCGCTTCTTCCCCTGCGGACCGGGCGGGCAGGCCGCCCTCTTCGCCGCACTCCTGGCGATCACCGGAGCCGCGAGCGGATGGAGGAGGAAGCCGAGGACCACGGCCGTGTTGTGCCCGAATCCCGTGTAGTCCTCGAAGAAGACGCCCGAGGCGAGGACCCCGGCCGTCAACGCGGCCATGACCAGCAGGCGCAGTGGAAGACGGCGTACGCGGTAGGTGAGCAGTCCGGCGACGCAGAGGCTGCCGTAACTGACGCCGACGTCCACCACACTGCCGAACCCGCGGTCCGCGTAGCGCTCGGTCTCCACCCGAAGCAGGGTCGTCAGCACGCCCGCGGTGATGAGCGTCGCCAGCACATGGCCGAGGAAGAACACCACGACGGTCCGGAACGTGCCGAGCCAGCGCTCGGCCGGCGCCAGGACGCAGACCGCCAGCACGGCGACCATCGGCAGGTCCGGTATCTCGATCCACAGGGCCGAACTGAACAGTGCCGAGACGGGGTGCTCGGCGAGCTGGGTCAGATTGGTGCTGTGGGCACGCAGGACCTCGGTGCCCACGTCGGAGGTCAACTCCGCGAGGGTGAGGGAGTGGAGCGTGAGGAAGACCCACAGCGCGGCGGTGGCCGGAGCGGCCAGAACCCACGCCTTGACCCGGGCCCCGGCACGCCGGATCCGGGCTTCCCCGCGCCATCCGCGCTTGACCGCGAGCACGGCCAGGAACAGCAGCAGGACGAGCGCGATCTCGGCCATGGGCCAGAGCACGGCGGCCCGGTCCGGGGCAGCCGCCGCAACGTCCTGAACGGCCCGCCCGGGCCCTGAGTGAGAGAACACCGTTTGATCATCAGCCATCGGCGATCCACATCACTCAGGGACTTCCCGGAGATTTCCCTGACGTCCCACCCGGACAGCGGGAAGGGAGGGGTGGCTACTTGTCCCAGGTGTTGCCCAGGAGCGAGCCCAAGCCGTTGTGGGACCGCTGCGCCACGACTTCGGTACCCGTCCCCGCAGCCGCGTGGTGGGCCGCCGGGGAGGAACCGGCCGCCGCTCCGTGGAACAGGCCGGACACGGCCGCCAGGGCGAACAGGACGGCTGCGGCGAAGGCCGCCACCGGCATGTTCGACGGCAACGGCCGGCCGGTCGTCAGCTCGGGTCCCCGCATGGCTGTCGTATCTCCTCACAGGTGAAGCCGGAGGGGTACGGGAGGTGGTCGGTCCCCCGTTCCCCGTGATCACCGTGCACCCTGCCGCCCAGCCGGCCGCATGTCATGGCTTTTCCCTGTCAGGTTCCTGCGGTGGCAGCAGGCTGTCATGCTCGGGCCCCAGTCCGACCAGGCTCATGAAGAGGGTGAGCGAGACCGCCGGCCGGCATGCCACCCCGCTGACGCCCTGGCCGGCGAGGAGCGGGAGCGCCCGGTCCATCACCAGGGCCGCATCGGCGTCGGCCTGCCGGCGGTCGCCCCGGGCGAGGAACAGTACGGTCCGTGCCTCGTCCTGCTCCCACTGGACGTAGATGTGCTGGACCGACGTTCCGGGGCCGGCCGCGCGCCATAAGCACGCCTTGAGCCACCCGTCTTCCACGGTCGCACGGGAAACTCCGGGCAGTTGGGCGATCACCATGTACACAGGGTTCCCGCTTTCCCGCCCCGGGCGGTTGTCGGCGCGGCCGGAGAAAACCGGTCACGAAAACGTATCCGATCACTCGAAATCCGAGCACGTATTCTGTCCTCGCGCACGTGAGTCACGACGTCGCACTCCAGGGGGCTGTGGTGTTACACCGGTTGGGGCTGAACGCGGACGCGGAGTCCGTGTACCGGGTCATGCTCAGGCGTCCACGGGCGGGCACGGCCGAAATAGCCGACGCCTTGGGCTGGCCTCCGGAGCGCGTCGCCGCGACCCTGGACGAACTGGCCCGGCTGGCCCTCGTCCGTCCCTCCATGGAGGAGCCGGACAAGGTGCGGCTGGTGAATCCCAAGGCCGGGCTGGAAACCCTCCTGTTGCGCCAGGAGCAGGAATTCCTCGAGCAGCAGCAGGCGATGACCGATGCCCGCCTCACTGTCACCAGCATGCTCGCGGAGTACGGCGCCGCCGAAGCGGAGACCGTCGACGCCCAGCGCTTCACCGGAAGAGACGCCATCGGCTCCGAGATCGAGCGGTGCGCGCACAACGCCAAGAGCGAGATCCTGGTCTTCGCACCGCGCGGTGGGCAGAGCACGAGCGCCCTCGACGCCGCGAGGCCGCTTGACCGGAGCGCCCTCTCACGCGGAGTCACCGTACGGTACGTATACCTGGACAGCCTGCGCAACGACGCGCCGACGCTCGCATATGCCCGGTGGCTGAAAGAGAACGGCGCCCAGGTGCGGGTGGTCCCGCAGCTTCCGCTCCGTATGATCATTTTCGACCGGCGCACCGCGATCGTGCCGCTGGACCCCGAGGACGGCCTCAAAGGCATCCTCGTACTGAACGGCACCGGCGCGGTCACGGCCCTGTGCGCGCTCTTCGACCAAACCTGGCGGGGCGCACGGCCGTTGGGCGAGGAGCGCACACCGCGGGCCGACGGCCTCAGCGCCCAGGACCGGGCCGTACTGGAGCTGCTGCTCGCCGGATACACCGACGAGGCCGTGGCCCGCAAGCTCGGCATCTCCGTGCGGACCGGCCGGCGCATCACGGCAGACCTCATGAACCGTCTCCGGGCGCGCAGCCGCTTCCAGGCCGGGGCGCTCGCCACGGCGTACGGTTGGCTGAATCCGGACCACATCGCGGCCGACGACGCCGGACCGTGAGGCGGCCGGGCGGCGTCGGCCGGGCGGGCGCCCCGCTTCGTCCGCCGGCACGCCTCGAAGCCGGCCGGTCCTTGCGTCCCGGACGTGCGCGGCGGGTGCCCGCCGATGAAGCCGGGCCGTTCGAGCAGCTCCTGCGCCCTGACGGGTTCCGCGCCCGCGGACCCTGGCGGTGAGGTCCACGGCCTCCCGCCCGGTCACCCGGGAGATCACCACGCCCCGAGCCCCTTGCCCTGTGTCACCTTCGCCTCGGCCGAACGGTGCGGAAGGGAAGAGCACGGGGCGTGCGGGGCGGCGGTGTCGCCGTGCCTGGGGAAGCCGCGGCTGCTGCGCGGGATGCGGCCGAGCTGGGGCGGTACGGTCCGCCGGGGCTCCAGCGAGGCGGCGAGGAGCAGGACGAGTTCGGGATACCGGTACAGCGGCTGCCCCTCGGCGTCGGTGCCGACGGCCTCCAGGAGCCGCGCGTCCGCCAGGTCCTCCAACGTCTCCTCCATCACGGCCTCGGGCCGGCCCAGCCGTTGAGCCGCCGTCGTCGCGGTGAACGGCAGTGCGCCCAGGGCGGTCAGCCGGGGCAGGAGTTCCCGGCCGGCCGGGGACAGCCACCGCAGCGACCGCAGCAGGCTCTCCCGTACGGACAGATCACCGAAGCTCAGCTCCGCGAGCCGGGTCTCACGGACCGCCAGCCGCCGGGCCAGGCGGTCCACCGACCAGTGCGGCCGGGCGGCGAGCCGGGCCCCGGCGATCCGCAGGGCGAGCGGCAGGCCCGCGCAGTAGCGCACCGTGGCGCGGGCGGCGTCGGGCTCCACGGCGATCCGGCCCGGCCCGGCGACGGCCGCCAGCAGTTCCAGCGCGTCGCCCTCGGGCAGTGGCTCCACCGGTACGGCGTGGGCCCCCGGCACGGCCAGATGGGTGCGGCTGGTGATCAGCACCGCCGAGCCTGGGCTGCTGGGCAGCAGCGGGTCCAGTTGCAGTTCGCTCGAAGCGTTGTCGAGAAGGATCAGCAGCCGCATGCCCGCGCTGCGGGTCCGGTAGTGCCGGACGAGTTCGTCGAGGTCGGCGGCGCCGCCGGGGGCGCCCGGGAACGCGCCGCCGGGACGGCGCTCCCCCGTCCCGCCGAGTGCGCGCAGCAGTTGTGCGAGCACCTCGCCCGGGTCCTTGGGACTGCCGTCCGGGCGGCTGAGATCCGCGTACAACTGTCCGTCCGGGAAGTGCCGCAGCCCGGTGTACGCGGCACGGACGGCCAGCGCGGACTTGCCCGCTCCGGCCATGCCGGTGAGCAGCAGGCGCCGTGGCCACCACAGGCCCCGGCCGACGGGCGCCTCCGGTCCGGCGGACGCGTCGGGTCCGGCGGGCGCCAGCAGCTCGCCCAGTCGCGCCAGTTCCCGGTGCCGCCCCCGGAAGTCGCCGCTGTCGGGCGGCAGCATCGCCGGCCGTTCCGTACGGTTACGGGCGTCGGCGGATATCGCCGCCCGCGCCGGCTCGGGCGGCAGTGCCGGCTCGGGCGGCAGTGCCGGGCCGCCGTGCAGGATCGACTCGAAGGCGGCGTTCAGCGTGTCACCGGGCTCGACGCCCAGCTCCTCGGCGAGCACCCGGCGCCCGGCGTGGTAGACGGCCAGCGCGTCGGCCTGCCGGTCGCAGCGGTACAGCGCCGTCATCAGTTGCGCGCGCAGCCGCTCGCGCAGCGGAGTGCTCCTGACCAGGGCGGTGAGTTCGGGCACGACGGCCTGGTGACAGCCCAGGGCGAGGTCCGCTTCGATGCGGTTCTCCAGCGCCGTGGCCCGCGCCTCCTCCAGCCCCGGTGACTGTGCCTCGGCCAGGAATTCGGTGACGTTCGCCAGTGCCGGACCACGCCACAGGTCCAGGCCCGCGCGCAGGCGCCCCCGGGCCCGCTCGTAGTCCCGCCGGCGCAGCGCGTCCTCGCCTTCCTTCGTCAGGTGCTCGAAGTCCACGATGTCGACGGAGGCCGTCCCGGCGTGCAGTGCGTACCCCGGGCGCCGCCTTTCGAGACGCACCTCGGGGCCGAGGCGCCGGCGCAGCCGGGAGACGTAGGTGTAGATCTGCGCGCTCATCGTCGCGGGCGGGTCGCAGCCCCACAGCAGCGAACTCAGTGCGGCGTCCGGGACGACCCGGCCGCGTGCCAGGACCAGCGCGGCGAGGACGGTGTGCACCTTGGCACCGGACAGTTCGACCGGGCCCTCGGTGGTGCTCGCTTCGACAGGTCCGAGCAGACGGAATTCCATGTGTTCTCCCCCGTGGCACCAACTCGTCGCACGGTGCGCCCGACCGGTCCATTTTGGACACGCGGGAGGGCGGAGTCCGTCGTGGGCGCTGTCCGCCCGTTGCCGCGGCAGCATGCTGCCAACCGGCCGTCCTCCGGTACGCAAGGTCCCCGCCCGCAGCTCGCAGCCCCGAGCCCGCACTCCGGGCCCACGGCCCGGGCCCGCAGCCCGAGCCCGCAGCCGCCGATACCCTTGCCACGTACGGCAATTCGACCCACGGGTCGGTTTCAGTCGCCGGCCACCCCGGGCTGCAACCGATCGGCGTGTGCCCGCAACCGGGCCAGGGAGACCTCCGATACGACGGACCGAAGGTGACAGGCCCACAGAATTTGCGTTCACTTCGGACACCAGGAAGAATCGGCCCTGATCTGTGCCCGGAGCCGGACTCGAACCGGCACGGCCCTAAGGCCAGCGAGGTTTAAGCTCGCCGTGTCTGCATTCCACCATCCGGGCCTGGGCTCCCCCCATGCCGCCTCGAAGAGGGCAGGACGAGCCTAGCCCGCAGTACCCGCCGAACACCGGCCCGTCATCCCGAGGTTGTCTTATTTTATTGGCAACTGAGGGGCCATCAGCGCTTGGTACGAGCCATCGGCACATGCCTGCGGCCGTGACCGGCGCCGGGGGCGGGGTGTGGCGTCGTGCCCGGATTGACGGAAAGTCGACGCCTTCGCGATGTTCCCGGGCTTCGTCCGGGCCGCGGCGGGCGACAAGGAACCGTCAAGGGAGACCACCGAAGAGGACGCCGGACGGACGCCGGGGGACGCCCGAGTGAACGTCAGGAGACCTGTCATACCCAGGGATGACAGTCGTGCGGCGGATACCCCCCGGGGCTGTCCCCAGGACGGGCACAAGGGCTGACGTCCGCCCGGCCCCACCGTCCCAGGATGAAGGAGCCGGCTGCTTCCGCCGCCGCATCCGGTCCCCCCGCCCGCCATCCGACAGGAGTCCTCTGCCGTGTCCACCCTCCACACCGGCACGTCCACCACCACCCGGCCCACCGCGGTGGCCGCGCGCGCCACGGATCTGTGCAAGGTCTACGGCCAGGGCGAGACGCAGGTGGTCGCGCTGGACCGGGTCAGCGTCGAGTTCCACCAGGCCCGGTTCACCGCGATCATGGGTCCGTCCGGCTCCGGCAAGTCGACGCTGATGCACTGCATGGCCGGCCTGGACACCGTCTCGCAGGGCTCGGCCCGTATCGGCGACATCGAGCTGACCGGTCTCAAGGACAACAAGCTGACCCAGTTGCGCCGGGACCAGATTGGTTTCATATTCCAGGCGTTCAACTTGCTGCCGACCCTCGACGCGCTGGAGAACATCACCCTGCCGATGGACATCGCGGGCCGCAGGCCCGACCGGCAGTGGCTGGACCTGGTCGTGGAGACCGTCGGGCTCTCGGGGCGGCTCAAGCACCGGCCCAGCCAGCTCTCGGGAGGCCAGCAGCAGCGGGTCGCGGTGGCCCGGGCGCTCGCCTCCAGGCCGGAGATCATCTTCGCGGACGAGCCGACCGGGAACCTCGACTCCCGGTCCGGCGCCGAGGTGCTGGGCTTCCTGCGCAACTCCGTACGGGAACTGGGCCAGACCGTGGTGATGGTGACCCACGACCCGGTGGCGGCCTCGTACGCGAACCGGGTGGTCTTCCTCGCCGACGGCCGGATCGTCGACGACATGGCCGATCCGACCGCCGACCGGGTGCTGGAGCGCCTGAAGGGCTTCGACGGCAAGGAACCGGCCAGTTGACCGGCACCGGCGGCACAGGCCGTACGGGTCGTACAGGCTGCACCGGCCGCACCTTCTGCACCGGCTGCACAAGCCGTACCGG
This sequence comes from Streptomyces sp. MST-110588, assembly GCF_022695595.1. Taxonomy (NCBI): domain Bacteria; kingdom Bacillati; phylum Actinomycetota; class Actinomycetes; order Kitasatosporales; family Streptomycetaceae; genus Streptomyces; species Streptomyces sp. MST-110588. The sequence continues at coordinate 4,875,721 of NZ_CP074380.1, read as the reverse complement.
CCGCCGCTGACGCCCCGCCGCTGACGCCCCGCGCCCCCGCCCCGGGCTCCTCAGCAGCCCCCGACAGCCCCTCCGTACTCCCCACTCCCAGGACCGACTCATGTTCCGAACCGCCTTGCGCAACGTGCTCGCGCACAAGGCCCGGCTGCTGATGACCGTACTCGCCGTCATGCTCGGCGTGGCCTTCGTCACCGGCACCCTGGTCTTCACCTCGACCGTCTCCGACGCCACCCGGATGGCCTCGCAAAGAGGTCTGCAGAGCATCGACGTGGCCATCGAGCCTGCCGCCTCCGGCCCCAAGGGCGGCAAACGGGCCACCCAGGATCCGCTGACCCAGGGCCTGCTGGAGAAGGCCGGGAAGGTGCCCGGCGCGGCCTACGCGACCGGTACCGTCTCCGGGTTCACCGCCGTCGCCGACAAGAACGGCGAGCTGGCCGGCGAGGGCTTCTCCCAGCACGGCCGCAACTACTTCCCCGGGCCCGACGGCACCGACGCCCGCTACCCGCTGAAAGCCGGGGCCGCGCCCAAGGGCGCGGGCGAGATCGCCCTGGACGCCGGCACCGCCGAGCGCGCCGGCTACCGGGTCGGGGACACCGTACGGATATCCGTCGACGGCCCGGTCCGTACCGTACGGCTGGCCGGCATCGTCACCACCGACGACGGCGCCGTCACCGCCGGCGGCACCCTCACCCTCTTCGACACCCCCACCGCGCAGAAGCAGTTCGCCGCCCCCGGCCGGTTCGAGGAGATCGACGTCAAGGCCGCGCCCGGCACCTCCCAGACCGAGCTGAAGGCCGCGGTCGACCAGGTCCTGCCCAAGGGCGTCGCCAAGACCACCACCGCCCGCCAGATCGCCGAGAAGCAGGCGGAGGCAGCCGACAGAGGCACCAGCAGCCTGCGCGACGGAATGCTGGGCTTCGCCGCCATCTCGCTGTTCGTCGGCATCTTCATCATCGCCAACACCTTCACCATGCTGGTCGCCCAGCGCACCAAGGAGCTGGCGCTGCTGCGGGCGGTCGGCGCCAGTCGCCGCCAGGTCACCCGCTCCGTCCTGCTGGAGGCGACCGTCGTCGGCGCGGCGGCGGGCGTCACCGGTCTGGTGGCGGGCGTGGGGGTCGGCGCCGGGCTGCACGCACTGGCCGGTTCCCTCGGCCACATCCCCGACGGGCCGCTGGTCCTCGCACCGGCCACCGTCCTGACCGGCCTGCTGGTCGGCGTCCTGGTCACCGTCCTGGCCGCCTGGCTGCCCAGCCGCCGCGCCGCGAAGATCCCGCCGGTCGCCGCGATGAGCAGCGTGCACGCCGCCGCCACCACCAAGTCGCTGGTGCTGCGCAACAGCATCGGCGCGGCCCTCGCCGGTGCGGGCGCCGCCGGAGCGGTGGTCGCCTCCGGTATGGGGGATGCGGGCCGGGCGGTCATGTGCCTGGCCGGGGCCCTGCTGGTGACCGGCGTCTTCGTCCTGACGCCGCTGCTGTCCCGCCCGCTGATCGCCGCCGCCGCTCCGGTGCTGCGCGCCTTCGGCGTCGCGGGCAAGCTCGCCCGGCAGAACGCGGTGCGCAATCCGCGCCGTACCGCCTCCACCGCCTCGGCGCTGATGATCGGGCTCACCCTGATCACCGGCCTGACCGTGGTCGGCAGCAGCGTCCAGCGGAGCCTGGACGAGGCGGCGACCGGCTCCCTCAAGGCCGACTACGTCGTCGCCATGACCGGCCAGCCGTCCCTCTCCCCCAGCGTCGAACGCACCCTGGCGGCCGATCCGCACGTCTCCGCCACCAGCCCGATGCGCCCCACCACCGCCCGCGTCGCCGGTCAGGAGACGCTGGTCACCGGCGTCAGCGGCGCGGAGTTCGGCCAGTTGGCCGGCCCGGCGTTCACGGAGGGCTCGGCGGCCGGACTCGGTACGCCCGGCGCGCACCGGGCGCTGGTCGCCCAGGACACCGCCCGGCGCCACGGCTGGAAGACCGGCTCGGCCATGGCGCTGACGTACGAGGACGGGCGGCGCGGCACGCTGACCGTGGCGGGCGTCTTCGAGGGCACCCAGATGCTGAACGGCATCATCGTGGACACGTCCGTACTGGCCCCGCACCAAAAGTCCGTCGGCGACCGGCAGGTGCTGGTCAAGACCAAGGACGGCGCGTCCAAAGCCGTACGGGACTCCCTGCGCAAGGCCCTCGGTTCGAACCCGGCCATCGCCGTCAAGGACAAGAAGGACCTGTCCGCCGAGGTGTCCGACTCCGTCAACCTGCTGCTGAACATGCTCTACGGGCTGCTCGCCATGGCCGTGGTCGTCGCGGTGCTGGGCGTGGTCAACACCCTGGCCATGTCGGTCTTCGAGCGTGCACAGGAGATCGGCATGCTGCGGGCCATCGGCCTGGACCAGGCCGGCATCAAGCGTATGGTGCGCCTGGAGTCGCTGGTGATCGCGCTGTTCGGCGGGGTGCTCGGCGTCAGCCTGGGCGTCTTCTTCGGCTGGGCGGCCGGCGGGCTGATCGACGACTACCTCCCGACGTACGAGCTGGTGCTGCCGTGGGGCCGGCTCGGGATCTTCCTGGGGGTGTCGGCGGTGGTGGGCGTGCTCGCCGCGCTGTGGCCGGCCCGCCGGGCGACGAGGACGAACATGCTGGCGGCCATCAAGGCCGAGTAGCCGGGCGGCGGCGGGCGGGGCCGGGCGGGCCCTGACCAGACCTGATCAGACCTGGCCGTCCTGGCTGTCCTGGCCGCGGAGTCCGCCCCTCCCGCCGGTGGAAGCACAGCAGGGACCCGGGGCGCGACGGCGGTTTCCAACCGTCCTCGCGCCCCGGGGCCCCGGGGCGTTCCGCGTCGCCGGACCCGGGCCGCTCAGCCCTGCCAGGCGCGGGCCCGCAGCGGCATCCCGGACTCCCCGGACCCTGGCGTACGGACGGCGAGCACCTGGTTGACGCCGATCCGGTTGCGCTCGAAGGACAGCGCCGAGGCCGCCATGTACAGCCGCCACACCCGGGCCCGGCCCGGCGAGGTCAGCCGGACGGCCCGCGTCCAGTTGTCCTCCAGGTTGGCGACCCAGCGGCGCAGCGTCAGGGCGTAGTGCTCGCGGATCGCCTCCACGTCGCGCACCTCGAAGCCGGCGTCCTCCAACTGCCCGACGGTACGGCCCACGGGCGCCAGCTCCCCGTCGGGGAAGACGTACCGGTCGATGAACTGGTCGACGTGGTAGGCGTCCTCGTCCTCCAGCGGGCGGCGGGCGATCTGGTGGTTGAGCAGCCGCCCGCCGGGCTTGAGCAGGGCGTACAGGTCGGCCGCGTACTCGGCGTAGCGCTCCCGGCCGACGTGCTCGGCCATGCCGATGGAGGAGATGGCGTCGAACGGCCCGTCGTGGACCTCGCGGTAGTCCTGGACCCTGATCTCGATGCGGTCCGCGAGCCCGGCCTCGGCGACACGCTTGCGGGCGTAGGCGGCCTGCTCCTGGGAGAGGGTGATGCCCACCGCCCGTACGCCGTACTCACGCGCGGCGTGCAGCACCATCGAGCCCCAGCCGCAGCCCACGTCCAGCAGCCGCATGCCCTCTTTGAGACCGAGCTTGCGGCAGACGAGGTCGAGCTTGTCGCGCTGGGCGTCTTCCAGGGTGGCCCCGGGGCTCTCCCAGTACGCGCACGAGTAGACCATCGAGGGGCCGAGCACCAGCTCGTAGAAGTCGTTGCCGACGTCGTAGTGGTGGCTGATGGCTTCCTTGTCGCGGCGCAGGGTGTGCAGCGGTCCGCGGCGCCTGCGGTTCTCCTCGGCCGGCGGCGCGGGCGGCAGCGGGGGCCCGGCCAGGGACAGCAACTGGCGGGCGGCGGCGCGGATTTCGGGACGGGCGGCGGTACGGGCCGCGGAGCGCAGGGCGGCGATCCGGCCGGGCCTGGCGGAGCCCGTACCGCGTTCCCAGACCAGCTCCGCGAGCAGGTCGAGGGCCTGGTAGAGGTCGCCCTCGATGTCGAGGTCACCGGCGACCCAGGCGCGGGCCAGCCCCAGTTCGCCCGGTTTGAACAGGAGCCTGCGCAGCGCCCGCCGGTTGCGGATGACCAAGGTGGGCGCCCCCGGCGGACCGGACTCGCTGTGGTCCCAGGCGCGGATTCGGACCGGGAGCGGGGCTCCCAGCACCTCCTCGGCGAGCTTGGTGAGCCGTCCAGCGGCGTCGGCCATGTCGCACACCTCCGTGTTGACGCGTGGGGCGAAGAAGTTTCACCCGCCACGTAAACGTCAAATAGGCGCCCGGGTAGTCCCGTTAGCTCGTCAGAGAACAGCAAACGTCAAAACGTCGCCCGCTCGCCACCGAGAACACGCCGAAGGGGCGTCTGCCCCACGGATGGCAGACGCCCCTTGGCGTCGAGGTGTACGGCGTGCCCGGTAGCACCGGCCGCGGGCGGTGACCGGCCGTCAGCGTCGGCCGGTCCGCCCGGGGGCCGGTGCCCGGAGACCGGGCCTCGGGGTCCCGAGGTCCAAAGTCCCGGAGCCGCGGCCCGAGGTCAGGAAGCCTTGGCCTTGGCCTTCGCCTTGTCGTCGGCTCCGTCGCCCGCTTCGGCCTTGGCGGCCGGGGCCGGGGCCGGCTTGGCGGCCTCGTAGAACTCCTCGCGGGGGTTCTCCATGGCGCGCAGCGAGGTGATCTCGCGCTTGAGGAACATCCCCAGCGTCCAGTCGGCCAGGACCCGGATCTTGCGGTTGAAGGTCGGCATGGCCATGCCGTGGTAGCCACGGTGCATGTACCAGGCGAGGCGGCCCTTGAGCTTGATCTTCATCTTGCCCATGACGATCATGGCGACGCCCTTGTGGACGCCCAGGCCCGCCACGGCGCCCTTGTTGGCGTGGCTGTACTCCTTCTGCGGGAAGCCCCGCATACCGGAGATCACGTTGTCGCCGAGCACCTTGGCCTGGCGCAGCGCGTGCTGGGCGTTCGGCGGGCACCAGGCGTTCTCGTTGCCCGCCTTGCGGCCGACCAGGTCCGGGACCTGGGCGTTGTCGCCCGCGGCCCAGATGTAGTCGGTGCCCTGCACCTGGAGGGTGGCGGCGGTGTCCACGTGACCGCGCGGACCCAGCGGCAGACCGAAGCGGGACAGCACCGGGTTCGGCTTGACGCCGGCGGTCCACACGATGGTGTTGGCGTCGACCTCCAGGCCGTCACCGTCACCGCCGCTCAGCACCACGTGGCCGTCGACGCAGGACTTCATGCTGGTCTTGAGGTAGACCTCGACGCCACGGCTCGCGAGGTGCTCCTTGCCGTACGCGCCGAGCTTCGGGCCGACCTCGGGGAGGATCTTGTCGGCCACGTCGACCAGCAGGAAGCGCATGTCTTCGCGCTTGACGTTGTTGTAGTACTTGGCCGCGTCGCGGACCATGTCCTCGACCTCGCCGATCGTCTCGGCGCCCGCGAAGCCACCGCCCACGAAGACGAAGGTCAGCGCCTTGCGCCGGATCTCTTCATCGGTGGTCGAGTCGGCCTTGTCCAACTGCTCCAGGACGTGGTTGCGCAGGCCGATGGCCTCCTCCACACCCTTCATGCCGATGCCGTTCTCGGCCAGGCCGGGGATCGGGAAGGTACGGGAGACCGCGCCCATCGCGATGACCAGGTAGTCGAAGGGCAGCTCGTACGCCTCGCCGACCATCGGGGCGACCGTGGCGACCTTGCGGTCCTGGTCGATGGAGGTGACGCGACCGGTGAGGACCTCCGCCTTGGGGAGCACACGCCGAAGCGGCACCACCACATGGCGGGGAGAGATGCTGCCGGCCGCAGCTTCAGGGAGGAAGGGCTGGTACGTCATGTACGAGCGCGGGTCGACAACCGTAACGGTCGCCTCGCCGTACCGCATCTTCTTGAGGATGCGGCGTGCCGCGTACAGTCCTACGTACCCACCGCCTACAACGAGGATCCTGGGACGCTCCGTGGTGCTCATGCAATCGAGTATCCACCCCCACTTGGGGGGTCCCTCGTGAGCCCCTTCACAAGACGAGCAGGGGCATCTGTTACACTCCGCGCCCCCGTGATCGACGTCATAGCCCCCACTGGGAACCACCGTGGGACGCACGGCTTTGCACACCACCACTGATCAGGGATTGTGCGCGTGTGCACGAGTGAACCACACCCCACGTAAGAACCAGTTCAACACACACCCATCCCCGCCCCCCGGGACTTAGGGCCCCTCCCCGATGGCCCTAGTCCCCCGGACGGAGGTCCCGTGGCCCGCTTTGTCCCCCCTTCGGCCGTCTTTTTCATGTGAAGGATTTCACGAACTTTCCCCCCGCCCCGGCCCGAAGGCCCCCACCCAAACCCGAAAACACCCCCAAGAGCCCCTTGCGGCAACGCCCGACGACCACCACACGGCCGACCGCACTCCCGCCGACAACCACCGCCTCCGCCCGTCGCCACCCCCATCGCAGAACTTCTGACCGCCTCGTACGACCGTCCTGCGTACGCTGCGACCATGACCGAACGCGCCGCACCCTTCGCCGATCCCGACCCACTGGAGCAGGCGTCCGACGAGCTTCTCGCCCGTCAGGCAGCAGCGGTCCTGGCCGACGGCGGCCCGACCGTGACCATGGCCGAGCTGCTGGCGGACTTGTTCCCCGGCCGAGGGGAAGGCGACGAGCGCGCCGACTGCCTGGGCTGAGAGGCATATCTGAGCGAGCGGAACCGGTTGACCGGCATCGTCATGCTGCCGGCGTGCCCCGACCTCAGTCTTTCAGCGCCGCCACCTCTCGTACCCGACTCGCGAGTTTCCGCACCGGCCGGGCCGTCGCGTGCCGCCGAAGCTGGGTGACCATCGTCGCGAAGTGATCGTCGCCCCGGGCCGACGAGACGTGTTCGTAGTCGTCCAGGAACCGGCCCCAGGAGTCGCAGGACGCGTCGAGATGCCCGTACGCGTACTGCCGCTGCGCCAGCAGCGCGTACGAGTGGACGCGCCCCTGCCGTTCCACCTTCGGCTGCACCTTGATGGACTGCTGCAGCGCCTTGATGCTGCCCGGCAGGTCACGTTCCTCATGCAGAACATGGGAGACGTGGAACAGCCACGCCGTCCGGTCGTAGCCGCCGATCGCGTCGCGCCGGTTGTCCGCTTTGGACAGGGCGGCCTCGGCCTCCCGCAGACGGGTGTGCGCCAGGTGCCGGTCGCCGACCATGCCGGCCGCGTGTGCCTGCTGCCCCCGCAGGAAGGCCACCAGCCGCGGCCCGGCGGCCGGCGCCGCCGCGGCGGCCGAGTCAGCAAGATCCAATGCCTTCTGCCCGTATCCCAGATTGGCTGCCTGGAGGCTCATACCGCGCAGTGTCCGGCAATAGGTCACGTGATCCTGTGCCTCATTCGCCAGCCGCAGCGCCTTGACGTAATAGGTCTGGCCGAGGCCATGGGCCTTCTCGTACATGGCCATCCATCCCGTCAGATACGTGAGGTCGGACGCGGCGGCGAGCATGTCGAGGCGTACTTGTTCGCTCGCGCGTGCGCGTAGCCATGGCCCCACGGTGTTGACGAGGAACGCGGCGGCCATGGGGCGCGCGTGCCCCGCGCCCAGCTCGTCGAGGATGTCGGCGATCCGCTCCGTCATGGTGCGCACCGCCTGCACCTGCGAGGCGCCGATGCGGACCGTCTGCTTTCCGGGGCTCACCGGCTGATCCGCGGCATGAGCGGGGATCGAGAAGCCGGGAACGGCGAGAGCTGCCGAGAACACGCCCGCGGTGAGCACCCCACGCCGGGACGGGTCCATGTCCGCCCGCCCGAGGTCCACCAGTTCCTCGATGGTGCCGGCCGGACCACGCCCCAAGACGGACGGAACGGCTGTCAGTCCCGCTTCGGCGTGGGTGACGGGGCGGCCGAGCTGCGCGGACAGTGCCTCGACGATCAGTGCTCTGACCTCGGGTTTGGGACGCGCACCGGCGATCCGGTGCGAAACGCTGGACTGGCTGTAGTGGAGGTCCAGTCCCGCCCGCGCGCCGAGTCGGTTCACGCGCTGCGCGAGCTGCGTCCGCGTCAACTTCGCCTGATGAAGCAGCCCCGCCAGAGCCGGGTTGGGTGTGCGCTTCCTCGTGGCCATGCCTCATCTCCCGACGGCGTTCATGGCGTTCACGTTCCCACCGGCTTCCCACGGTACTCGCGGAGGGTGACCGCGTGGTTACCTCTTCGCCGAGCTCCAAAGGTCTCAACCTGAAAGGCGGCCTGGCGGTAACCATGACCGAACAGCGCGACATTCACGTCTCCCTGCCCCAGCCCGCCATCGACGCACATCGGGGTGTGAGCATCGACCGACGTCAACGCATCGTGTCGGCGCCTGTCACGCCACAACTCGCCCCTGCGAACGTGATGCTCCTGCCGAGCGCGCCGCCCTCCGCCGGAGCTGCACGCTCCTTCGTTCGCTCGTACGTCGAGAACCACGTGCCGAGCACGAGCACCGACCACCTCGACACATGCCTCTTGGTCACATCCGAGCTGGTCACCAACTCGATCCGGTACGGCACCGAACCGGGGGACTTCATCGCTGTGACCGTCGAAGCACTGCCCGGCAGCGTGCGTGTGGAGGTGCATGACCCGGCCCGGCGCCGCCCTCATTTCAAACCCGAGTCGCAGGAACGCCAAAGAGGTCGCGGGATGTACATCGTGGATCACCTCGCCACCGATTGGGGTGTCGACGAGCGCCCGTTCGGCAAGATCGTATGGGCGGAACTCGCATGGAGCGCGTGCCGGTGATCGGCGACAGGCTCACGATCCGGGGGCCGTACGAAGCCTTCGACTACGGGCACCCCGCATTCGCTTCACGGGTCTCGCGCCCGTCGTTCTGGTGGCTCGCCCCTGTCCTGCACGGCGGACCCGTGAGTCTCGTCCTCGGGCTCGAACCCGTCCCGCCCGGCGCCGACCCCGATGCCACCCAGGCGTACCTGCAACGCTGCCTCGCTCGTCGCCGTGGGCTGATGGGCGCGTCAGATGTTCGCGGTGGTGCGGCGTCCGGTGGAAGGGCGTATGGGATACATCGCCGGTCCTAGGACTCGGGCCCCGGGTGTGGACTAGTCATGATCATGCTTGCGGCCGATTCCGGGGTTCGGGGGTGACGGTCAGGATGCAGGGGAACCAACGACCAGGAGCGCACGATGTCCTACCCGGAGCACCTGCAGTACCCCGAGCCCCGCTACCACGGAGACAGGGGCGAGGTGAACGCGTCCTTCCGTACCGCCGGCACCCCGCCGGAGCACACCACGCCCAGCGGCGGGGCCACCCACTACCTCGCCACGCACGAGTCGACGGGCGGCGAGTTCGGGTTGTACAAGGTGGATCTGGCGGCACGGTCCGCTGGTGCGAAGACCCACTTCCACAAGGCGATGTCGGAGTCCTTCTACGTGCTCTCCGGGGAGCTGGAGCTCTTCAACGGCGAGAAGTGGGTGACGGGCCGGGTCGGTGACTTCCTGTACGTACCGCCCGGCGGGCTGCATGCCTTCAAGAACGTGACGGACGAGCCCGTGTCGATGCTGATGCTCTTCTCCCCGGGTGCCCCGCGTGAGGAGTACTTCGAGAAGGTCGCGGAGATGTCGCGGCACGGCAGCGAGGAGCTGAAGAAGTTCCGTGTGCGGCACGACAGTTACTTCGAGGAGGATTTCGGGCCGGGGGAGGAGCAGTCGGCCGGGTGAGCGGGAGCGCAGGGTTCGGCTGATGAGTGCGGCGGTGCCCCCGGGAGGATTGCTCCTCGGGGGCACCGGTGGGGCGTTGCTCTTTGTTGCTGGGGCTGTTCGGGGGGTCAGGCGTCAGCTTCGGGGGTGTCGGGCTGCTCGTCGTCGAGGGCCGCGTGCCAGGCGATGCCGTCGAGGATGTCGTGTTCGCTGACGAGGACCTCTTCGGCGCCGGTGCGTTCCATGAGGGTGAGGAGGATCAGGGCGCCGGAGGCGATGACGTCGACGCGGCCGGGGTGCATGCACGGGATGGCGGCGCGTTCGGCGTGGGTGGAGGTCAGCAGGCGGGTGGTGATCTCGCGGACGGTGGCCAGGGGGATCCGCGCGTGGTGGATGGCGGCGGAGTCGTACTTCTCCAGGCCGAGCGCGATGGCGGCGACGGTGGTGACCGAGCCGGCCAGTCCGATCAGGGTGCGGGCCCGGTCCAGGGGGACGGTCTGCCCGGCGAGGTCCAGGGCCGCTTCGATGTCCGCCTTGATCGCGGCGATCTGTTCGGGGGCGGGCGGGTCGGTGACCTTTCCGTCCTGTACGAGGTGCCGTTCGGTCATCCGTACGCAGCCGATGTCCACCGAGCGCGCGGCCTGTACGGTGTCGGCGCCCAGCACCAGTTCGGTCGAGCCGCCGCCGATGTCCACCACCAGGTAGGGCCTGGCGAGGTCGTCGCGGCCGGTCAGCTCCTTGGTGGCGCCGGTGAAGGAGAACTCCGCCTCCTGGCCGCCGGTGATCACCTCGGGGTCGACTCCGAGGATGTCCCGCACACCGCGTACGAAATCCTCGCGGTTGTCCGCGTCGCGGGAGGCGGAGGTGGCCATGAAGCGCACCGACTCCACCCCCAGGTCCGCCATGACCCGCTCGTACCTGCGGCAGGCCGCGAACGTGCGCTCCAGGGCCTCGGGGGCCAGCCGGCCCGTACGGTCCACGTCCTGGCCCAGGCGCACGATCTCCATCGTCCGGTGGAGGTCCTCGAAAGCGCCGGTCGCCGGGTCCAGGTCCGCGACGAGGAGCCGGATGGAGTTGGTACCGCAGTCGATCGCCCCGACGCGCTTCACTTGGCCTCCCCCTCGCCGTCCGTCTCCGTCTCGGCCCCGGCCGGGGCGCAGGGCGTCACGCACGGGCCCTTGCGCCACCACTCCGGCAGCATCGCGATGGCCTCGTCACCGAGCGGGTTGACGCCGGGGCCGGCTGCCAGGGAGTGGCCGACCAGGACGTGCAGGCACTTGACGCGGTCGGGCATGCCGCCGGCGCTGGGGAAGCCCTGGAGCACCTCGATGGCGTCACGGCGCCGGATGTAGTCCTCGTGCGCCGCGCGGTAGGCGGCGGCCAGCTCCGGGTCGGTCGCCAGCCGCTCCGTCATCTCCTTCATCACGCCGTTGGCCTCCAGCGTGCCGATCGCGGAGGCCGCGCGCGGGCAGGTGAGGTAGTAGAGCGTGGGGAAGGGGGTGCCGTCCTCCAGGCGGGGGGCGGTCTCGACGACGTCCGGGTTGCCGCAGGGGCAGCGGTGGGCGATGGCGCGCAGGCCCCGCGGGGGGCGGCCGAGCTGTTCCTTGAAGGCGGCGATGTCCGCGTCGGTGGGCTCGGTGGGCTCGGTCTGGGGCGGAGGGGTGTCCATGGGCGCTTTCGGTGAGGGTGAGGGAGGGAGGGGGCGAGGGGGTGACTGGGTGAGGGGACGGTGATCGGTGGTGGGGGCGTACGGCAGGGTGTGGGGCGTACGGCGTGGAGATTATCTGTCGGCGCTGTCCAGGCCGTTCCACAGGTCGTCGTACCAGGGGCGCCGCGCCGTGTTCTCGCCCTTGGGGGTCCGGCCCGCGCCCGACCCGTCCTGGACGATGAAGCCGGTCTCCCCCGGCAGGACGTAGTGCAGGTGCCGGCGGGCCTGCTGCTGGACGTACGCCGGGTCCTGCCAGCGCGCCTTCTCCTCGCGCAGCCGGTCCAGGTCCCTGGCGGCCTGGTCGGCCTGGCGGCGCTGCTCGGCGATGTCCGAGCGCTGGGAGATGTACTGCCTTATGGGATAGGCGAGGGCCACGACCAGCGAGCACATGACCAGGGCCAGCAGCGCGGCGCGGCCGGTCGGCCGGCCCCGGCCGGACGGGCGGGCGCGGTAGACGCGGGCGGCTGCCTGCCCGCCGAGCGCCTTGAGTCGGGTCGCGGTGGAGAACCGGTCCGCGGGCACGTCGCCTCCCCTTGGGTCATACGGTCCGACGGGCGCTCGGCCCCGCTCCGCCTCCTGCCTGGCCGGCGGCGCCCGGAAACCGCGCACGTCCCCGGCAACGGTACGGGACCGCCGCCGGGGACGCCTGGCTGCGCTACGCCTTTGCTCTTTTATTTAGCCCTTGGGTGCAAGGGCGGGCAGGCGCTTGCCGCCGCCGCGACACGCCGTCACGGTGTGCCGCCGCGTACGCCGTCGCCTCAGTTGGCGGGGCGGAACCGGGGGAAGGCGGAGCGGCCGGCGTAGACGGCCGCGTCGTCGAGGATCTCCTCGATGCGCAGGAGCTGGTTGTACTTGGCGACACGCTCGGAGCGGGCCGGGGCGCCGGTCTTGATCTGGCCGCAGTTGGTGGCGACGGCCAGGTCGGCGATGGTGACGTCCTCGGTCTCGCCGGAGCGGTGCGACATCATGCACTTGAAGCCGTTGCGCTGGGCCAGCTCGACGGCATCCAGGGTTTCGGTCAGCGAGCCGATCTGGTTGACCTTGACCAGCAGGGCGTTGGCCGAGCCCTCCTCGATGCCACGGGCCAGCCGCTCGGGGTTGGTGACGAACAGGTCGTCGCCCACGAGCTGCACCTTGGAGCCCAGGCGGTCGGTGATGGTCTTCCAGCCCTCCCAGTCGTCCTCGAACAGCGGGTCCTCGATGGAGACCAGCGGGTAGGCGGCGACCAGCTCCTCGTAGTACGAGGTCATCTCGGCGGCGGTGCGCTTCTGGCCCTCGAACTCGTACGAGCCGTCCTTGTAGAACTCCGAGGCGGCGACGTCCAGCGCCAGCGCGATGTCCTGGCCGGGGACGTAACCGGCCTCCTTGATGGCCTCCAGGATCAGGTCCAGGGCGGCGCGGTTGGAGTCCAGGTTCGGCGCGAAGCCGCCCTCGTCGCCGAGGCCGGTGGACAGGCCGCGGGACTTCAGGACCTTCTTCAGGGTGTGGTAGACCTCGGCGCCCCAGCGCAGCGCCTCGGAGAAGGACTCCGCGCCGATCGGGGCGATCATGAACTCCTGGATGTCCACGTTGGAGTCGGCGTGCGACCCGCCGTTGAGGATGTTCATCATCGGTACGGGCAGGACGTGCGCGTTGGGGCCGCCGAGGTAGCGGAACAGCGGCAGGTCGCTGGCCTCGGAGGCGGCGTGCGCGACGGCCAGGGAGACGCCGAGGATGGCGTTGGCGCCCAGCGAGCCCTTGTTGTCCGTGGCGTCCAGGTCGAACATGGCCTGGTCGATCAGGCGCTGCTCGGTGGCGTCGTAGCCGACCAGCTCCGGGCCGATCTGCTCGATGACGGCCAGGACGGCCTTCTCCACGCCCTTGCCCAGGTAGCGGTTCGGGTCACCGTCGCGCAGCTCGATGGCCTCGAACGCGCCGGTCGAGGCGCCGGACGGCACGGCGGCACGGCCCGTGCTGCCGTCGTCGAGGCCGACCTCGACCTCGACCGTGGGATTGCCTCGCGAGTCGAGAATCTCGCGAGCTACGACGACGTCGATGGACGGCACGTTGTCTCCTTCATGGGTGTCTGGAGTTCTGCAGCACGAGCCTAACGGCCCCGGGGGGCTGCGCTCGCCCCCAGCCCGGCCCATGGGACGAAAACAAACGAAAATACTGCCAAAGGCCCAGTTCATTGGGCGTATGGGTGCATTGTTCGCTGAACGGGAACGCCGCCGGAAACGCCGTGGTCACAGGCGTACGGCGGCGGGGCGGAAAGCGACGGGGCGGGAAGGCGCACCAATGGGAGAAGCCCCGTCGCGGCGCGTTCGGGGGACGACGCGGCGTGACGGGGCGGTCTCACGGGAAGAGCGGATTCCCGGGCGCTTCGGGCCGCGGGGTCAAGGCCGGGACGGCCCGTACGTACCGCCGTACGTACGGGGAGTCCGGGACCCCGGCGGACCGGGAGGGGCAGGAGCTCAGACGGAGAGCTTCTGGCCCGGGAAGATCAGGTTGGGGTTGCCGCCGATGACGGACTTGTTGTTCTCGTAGACCGACTTCCAGTTGGTGCCGTGGGAAGCGGCGATCTTGGCGAGGGTGTCGCCCGCCTTGACGGTGTAGTTGCCGTGGCCCTGGGACTTCTTCGGCTGCGCGGGGGCCGGGGTGGTGCGGGCGGCCTCACGGGCCTGCTTGCGGGCCTCGGACTTCGAGGGGCCCTGCTGGTGACGCTCGGTGTAGCTGCGGGTGGAGTTGTGGTGGCCCGAGCCGCCGGAGGTGTTCACCTGGGCCTTGGGGCCGCCGGAGGTCAGGTTGCCGGCGCCGGCGCAGGACCAGGCACCCGGGCCCTGCATGGCCAGGAGCTTCTCGGCCACGGCTATCTGCTGGCCCTTGCTGGCCAGGTCGGCGCGGGGGGCGTACTTGGTGCCGCCGGCGGCGGCCCAGCTCGAATTGGAGAACTGCAGGCCACCGTAGTAGCCGTTGCCGGTGTTGATCGACCAGTTGCCGCCGGACTCGCACTGCGCGACCGCGTCCCAGGTGGAGACGGAGGCGGCGGAGGCGGAGGTGGCGCCCATCAGCGGGACGGCCACGGCGGCACCGGCGACGCCGGCCAGGGTGGCGACGCGGACGGCCTTGGAGGGACGACGGTGCTTGCCCTTGACAGAAGACATGGTTGTTTTCCTCACCGACGCCTACGAGGTGAGCTGTCGGGTTCGGACTGTGAGTGGCCCGGCCGCGTCTCACGCGGCTTCACCCCTAGCCGTCCCTCCCGTTCTCACGGGTGGGGCCGGCACTTACCTTGGGTCCCCCGCTCCTGCCTTCGGCGCTTGCGCGACGACGTCCTCCGACCACCGGCAGGATTCGGCGTGTGGTCGACGGGCCCGCTTTGGCGAGCGGTCACGACCGTAAACAGGAACACCCTGCCGGTTCAAACCCCTACTTCTGAGGCGAGTTGACCGTTTTGTGACCCGAGAAGCTCCCATTTCCGCAGGTCGCGGGCGGTTTCGAAACAATGGCCGACTCGGACACGCCCGAGCCGAACGAGAGCCATGTCTCACTTTCGCCAAAGCGGACCCAACAGCTCCGAATGAGCCGGTCAGCGACCGACTTCAAGGCGCTGACCAGGCAGAATCAGATCCGGGTCGTCTCCGATGACGTCCTTGTTGGCCTTGTAGAGCGCGGGCCAGCCACCGGGCGTCCGGGAGTCCTCGGCGATGACTGACAGGTTGTCACCCGGCCGCACGACGTAGTCCGTTCGAACAGGCGGGTGGTCGCGGTGCGTGTCCCCGCCACGGGAGGCGTGGCGCCCGCCGGAGCCGCGGCCGTCGCCCTCCTGGCCCGCGTCCCCGTCCGGCCCGCCGCGGTGCTTGCCGGCACCGGGGAGCCCCGGCGCGCCCGGGTCGGTGGTGGGGTCGGTGGCTCCGGGGCCGGACGTACCCGAGCCGTCCCGGTCGCCGGTGCCGGACTTTCCGGCGGAATCAGATGAACCAGACGATCCCGGGGAATCCGAGGTGCCCGAGGAACCGGAGGAATCCCGCGCATCCGATGGGTCCGAGGTGCCCGAAGAATCCGTCGCGTCCGTGGCGCCCGATGCGTCGGATTCATCCGTACGGTCCGAGGCGCCCGAGGAGTCCGACGAGCCCGCCCGGCCGGACGGGTCCGCCTTGGGCCGCGTACCGCTGTGGGACGGCGCCGGGGTGTGCGAAGGCGCCCCGGAACCCGACGGCTTGGGCGTCCCGGAAGGCGAGGAGGAGCCGGGTGACGTGGGCGAGGGCGTGGACGGCGTCGAGGGGGAGTGCGACGGCTCCGGCGCGCGGGTGCTGCCCGGGTCCACGCCCGGCGCCCCGCCACCCTTGGTCAGCCCCGCGCTCTCCGCGCAGCCCTGCCACGCCTGCGGGCCGCGGGCCTTGAGTATGGACTCCGCCACGACGATCTGCTGGGAGCGGCTGGCGAGGTCGGGGCGGGAGGCGTACGCGGCCCCGCCGTACCGGTCCCACAGCTCCTGCGTGATCTGGAGCCCGCCGTAATAGCCGTTGCCGGCGTCGGCGCTCCACACCCCGCCGCTCTCACACTGCGCGACCCGGTCCCAGGTCGCGGTGTCCGCGGCCTGCGCGCCACTGGCGGCGAGCAGGGGCATGGCGATGCCCGCGCCGGTGACTCCCGCCGTCACGAAGATTGCCGGAGCCTGGCGGGGGCGACGGTGTCTGCCGTTCCCGGAACGCATGCGGTTGCCTTTCGAGAGGGCGGTTGAGTTGTCGATCGCCTGCCGATCGCCTCGTCGACCGCTTGTCGATCGGTTGAAAGTAGCGGGGGCGCCCGTTCGTCACAAGCCGGTGTAGCGGAGATCACGCTGAGGTCACGCAGGTGACGCTGCGTCATTTTTTTGATCGCGCACAGTACTTGACGCCACCAGGGCGTCCGTGGAATGCGCCGGAAAATCCCATGCCACGGGAAGGGTCCGCAGCCCCCTCATGATGAGCCCGCCACGCCACCGCAGCTCCTGCGGATCGGCCGCCAGCCGCAGGCCGGGCAGCCGGGTCAGCAGGGCGGCCAGCGCCGTCTGTCCTTCGAGGCGGGCCAGCGGCGCGCCGAGGCAGTAGTGGATGCCGTGCCCGTACCCGAGGTGCGGATTGTCGCGCCGGCCCAGGTCCAGGGTGTCGGGCCCGGCGAACCGCTCCGGGTCGCGGTCGGCGGCGGCCAGCACCACCAGGACCGGATCGCCCTCGGCGATCCGCTGCCCGCCCAGCGTCAGGTCGCGGGTGGCGAAGCGCCAGGTGGCCAGCTCCACCGGCCCGTCGTAGCGCAGCAGTTCCTCCACGCCGGTGGCCAGCAGCTCCGTGTCCCCCTCGGCCAGCGCCGCCTCCAGCCGCCGGCGCTGGCCGGGGTTGCGCAGCAGCGCGTACGTACCGTTGCCGATGAGGTTGACCGTCGTCTCGAACCCGGCGAAAAGGAGGATGAAGGCCATGGCCGCGGCCTCGTTCTCCGAAAGGTGCTCGCCGTGGTCGGACGCCCGGATCAGACCCGAGATCAGGTCCTCCCCCGGGTCCAGACGCTTGCGGTGGATCAGCTCGGCCAGATACGCCCGCATCTTCTTCACGGAACGGGCCACTCCGCCGCGCGGCCCGCCGCCGTGCCGGATCATCATCCCGGCCCAGTCCCGGAAGTCGTCCTGATCCTCGCGCGGGACGCCGAGCAGATCGCAGATGGCGTAAATGGGCAGCGGGAAGGCGAACTCGTGGATCAGGTCGGCCTCGCCCCGCCCGGCGAACCCGTCGATCAGCCCGTCGGTCAGCTCCCGCACACGCGGCGCGAAGGCGGCGATCCGGCGCGGCGTGAACGCCTTGGACACCAGGCGCCGCAGCCTGGTGTGATCGGGCGGATCGATGTTGAGCAGATGCGTCATCAAGTTGGCGCTCCGCTCCCCGGGAATGCCCACCTTCCCCTTACCGTGCGCCGCCTCACTGTGGTGCACGGGGTTCTTCGACAGCCTGGCATCCGCCAGCGCCTGCCGCGCGTCCCCGTACCGCGTCACCAGCCACGCCTCCACGCCGCTGGGCAGCCGCGCCTTGTGTACGGGCGCGTGCTCGCGCAGCCAGGCGTACGCCGGGTACGGGTCGGTGGCGAACTCCCAGGTGAAGAGTTCGGGGCAGCCGGCGGGGCGGTCCTGCCGCAGGTCAGAGCTCTGGTCATGCACCCCTTGACGTTATCCGCATCCGGGTCCGTGCCTCCGCGTCCCTACCTGCTGCCGGTGACGGTGTCCAGATGGCCGGGTGTCATCCGTTGCCGAAGGAGCCGCTGTGGCCCTCCTGCCAGGGGCTCTGCTCTTTGTCCGGGTCCCCTGGGCGGCTGGCGGAATTGCCGTGGTCCTTGAGCTCGTGCGGCAGCAGCCGCTCGCCCTCGTGCGGCACCTCGGCGGCCTCGCGCCTGCCCGTCTCGTACCCCGTGGGGTCCTTCGGCGCCTTCGGCTGCGATTCCGGTGGAGGCGGCGCCGGCTCGCGGGCACGGCGCCGTTTCCCGTACACCACCGCCAGGATCAGGGCGATGACGATGACCAGGCCGGCAATCGCGGGGCCGATGCCGACGAGATGGTCACGCAACGCAGCGAGCTGGACGGTCTCTGCGATCGGTGAGGTCAGTGCTGTCATTTGATACGAGTACCCGTTGGTCCCGTCTCAATGCTTGCCTCGGGGCCGGCGGGCCCGTAGCCGGGGGCGGGCCCGTAGCCGGGGCGGGCCCATAGCCGGTGGGCGGCATCCGGCCGGGTGGTGAGGCGCACCCGGGGCTCCGGAGTCCTGGGGCGGCAGGTCAGTCCGTCGCGGCGGGTGCGCCGGTCCCGGGGTCCGTGAGCGGTGCGCCCTCGGCCTCGCGGATCGCGTCGCGGTACGTACGGGCCGCCGCGCGCAGTGCCGTCTCCGGGTCCGTGCCCTGAGCCTCCGCGCGGGCGGCCAGCGCGAGCAGCTCATAGCCGATGCCCTCCCCCGGCGGGAGGGCGTCGATCCCGGCCGTACGGGCCCGGGAGGCCAGCTTGGCGGCGAGCGCCAGCGCGGGCTGACCGAGCGGGACACCCTCCGTGACCGAAGTGCGCTGTTTCTCGATCGCCTTGGTGCGCAGCCAGTGGGCCTTGACGTCCTCGGGCGTCTCGGCGGCCTCCTCGCCGAACACATGCGGATGCCGGTGGATCAGCTTGTCCACGATCCCGCCGGCGACATCGTCCACCGAGAACGGCTCGTCCGGGTCGTCCTGCGCGATCCGGGCGTGGAAGATCACCTGGAGCAGCACATCGCCCAGCTCCTCGCGCAGCGCCTCCCGGTCACCCTCCTCGATGGCCTCGACCAGTTCGTACGCCTCCTCCAGGCCGTACTTCGCCAGGTCCTCGTGCGTACGGATGCCGCTCCACGGGCACTCGGCGCGGATCCGGTCCATGACCTGCACCAGATCCAGCAGCCGGGCACCCGGCAGGTCGTACGACCCCGGCAGCAGCTCCAGCTCCGGCACCGCCTCCCGGCCGGAACCGGCCAGCCGCGCCAGGCCGTCGGTCAGCGCGCTCTCGCCGTCGGCCGAGGTGACGACCACGGCACTGCGCGCGCCGCCGACGCAGTAGTCGACCAGCTCGCGCGCGTCGGCGGCGGCCACCTCGATCTCGATGCCGGCCTCACGCAGGTACGGCAACTGCGGGTGCTCCGGGTCGGCACACAGCACCCGGTCGGCGGCCCGCAGCGTCTGCCAGGCCGGCCAGGACAGCAGGCCCGGGGCGACCCGGTGGCTGGTGGTGAGCAGGACCAGGCGGCCGGTGGCGGTCCCGCCGGGGGGCATGGCGGCCGGGGTGGCGGAGGCGGCCGGGGTAGCGGGGGTGGTGTCGGTGGCGGACTCTGTGGCGGCGGAAGCGGCGGCGTCGTTCACCCGTCGAACGTAACGCACCGGACCGACAGCGGTCCGTCCCGGCCCGGTGCTCGCCGACGTCCGTCGGGCGGCTCGGCTCGGCTCGGCCCGGCTCGTGGGTCAGGTCTGCTGCCTGTCCGTCGACGCCTTGCTGATCCACGGGTCCTTCGTCTCCGCCAGGATGACCTGCCTGTCGTCCCACTTCCCGTAGCGCGGGTTGACGTCGATGCCCATGTCGCGCGAGGTCTTGGCCAGCGATTCGCCGAGCTGCTGCTGTCCCTGGGGCTGCGAGCGGTCGGCGCCGATGCGCTGCGCCAGGCCGTCCAGCAGGAGCTGGTTGCGTACGACCGCGTCGATCCGGCCCGGCGGGACGGCCTGCTGGAGCCACATCGCCTTGAGCCGGTCGGCGCCGCCCGCGCGCTGCTCCGCCGCCGTACGCCACTGCTGTACGTCGCGCTCGGTGACCTTGACGCCGGCGTCCTTGGCACCGCGCTCCAGGATGCGCTCGAAGATCATGCTGTTGAGCGTGGACAGGCCGAGCCGTCCGGAATTCTCGACGAGCTGTGCGCCCTGGGGCGCCTTGTCCTGGGCGTCCCGTACGTCCTTCACACGCGCTTGGAGCTGCCCGACGGTGATCCGCTGCCCATCGACGACGGCTGCGGCGCCGGGGTGCGCGTCGGTGCCGCAGCCGGTCAGGAGCGGGGACGCGGCCAAGAGGGCGGCGGCGGTTACGGAGAGCGCAGTCCTACGGCGGAACACGTGTGCCTCCCGGCGGGGCGTACGGTGCGTGCGTCGACCTTGGCGATGATCGATGGTAGAAGCCGCTGCTTGCTGCGCCAATCCCTCTGTGGGGGCGAGTTGTGCTTTTCCGTCCGTGGCCCGTTTCCGTCCGTGACGGCGCGACGCTTGTGGGCGGCGGCTCGCCGGTGGTGGGTTGTTGTGTGTGGCGCGATGCCTGCGGCGCTGTGTTGTTTGCTTCCCTGCGGGTTGTTTGGTCTTGGACCCGGTGCGGTCGGTGGGTGGGGTGGGGCGCGGTCGCACCGGGGCCTCTCCTCGGGCCGTGTGCGTGTCGGGTACGCCGTGAAAGGAAGCCTGCGTCTTGCACACGGCCCTGCGGGGAGTCCCCGATACGCCCACGCCCGGCCGTCCCCGAGCCGCCAACCGTGACCACTAACGGTTCCAAAACCCGGTACGACATCCCCGTACGCCCGCCCCGTGCCGTTCCCACCAGGAGGCGCTCCCGGGTACCGACCCGCACGGCGGGTCACCTACCAACCCTCCCCCAAGGGGTGGGCGCGCTACGGACGGGAGGGGTCGGGCCGGAGGGGGCGTGTATCAAAGCGTAAAGCGAAGCAGCTTTGATACACGCCCCCGCAGGCCCGACCCCGCACCCACCACCCAGCAAGCGCAAAGCGCCCACCCCACCAAACCCTCCCGCCGAAGGCGGAACGCGCGCTACCCCCGTACCTGGCCCAGCCAGTACAACGTGCGCCGGACCTCTTCCGGGAACGCATGGCCCGGCCCATGGACGCGTTCCGCGTCGTACAGGAGGCGGGACAGCGTCTCGTGGGCGGCTCCGTGTTCGCCGAGGGCGAGGAGCAGGTGGCCTATGGAGCGCCGGATTTCCAGGGGGCGTACGGGGTCGTCGGGGTAGCGCTCGAAGTACGGGAGGAGGGACCGGTACTCGGTGAGCGCCTGGGTCGCCTCGCCGAGTTGTTCCAGGCACTGGGCGGCCTCGTAGTGGAACTGGAGTGCCTGGCGGGCGGCGCCGGGGCCGGATTCGCGGCCGTACGCGTCGGCCAGGAGGCGTAGCTCGGGAAGTGCGCGGCGGTACTGGCCGTCGTCCATGAGGGTGGCGGCGTACTGCTTGCGCAGGGAGCGTACGACCGGGGAGTGGGCGCCGTGCCGGTCGGCGGCGGACGGGAGGATGCCGCCGAGGATGTCCACGGCGCGGGTGATCCGGCCCTGGTCCAGGCAGCGCCTGACCTCGTCCACGGCGGCGGCGACGTCGGGGCCGCCGGTGACGCCCGAGGTCCGCGGGTCGGCGACGGGCGGCGGGGCGGCCGGATGGCCGGCGGAGGGCGGCGGGGCGGCCGGGTAGCCGGTGTCGGGGGGTGGGCCGAACGAGCCCCGGGCGAGGTCGGGGGCGGCCGGAGTGGGGGCGGCCGGCATCGCGGGCACCGGAACGGCGGCCGGGACGGGGGGCACCGGAACGGCGGCCGGGACGGGGGCACCGGGGCGGCGGCCGGGGCAGGGGCCGGCCATGGCGCGCAAGGGTGGCGGAAGGGCCGGGTCGGGTCCATCGGGGCGGCGGCGCCGCCGCGGAGGGCCGGCAGGAGGGGGGAGAGGGTGCGGTAGACCTCCTGGGCGTCGGCGGGGCGGTGCTGGGGGTCCTTGCTGAGCAGGCGCAGGACCAGCGCTTCGAGGGGTTCGGGGATGTCGGGGCGCAGTTGGCGTACGGGGGTCGGCGGCTCGTACAGGTGGCGGTGGAGGACGCCCAGGGCCGTGGAGCCGGCGAAGGGGACCTGGCCGCTGAGCAGTTCGTGGAGCAGCACGCCGAGGGCGTACAGGTCGGTGTATGGGCCGACCGCGCCGCCCATGGCCTGCTCGGGTGCCATGTAGGCGGGGCTGCCCAGGGGGGAGCCGGTGTGGGTGAGGCGGGTGGTGTCGGTGTCCAGGGCGGAGGCGATGCCCAGGTCCAGGACGGTGATCGTGCCGTCGGGTCTGACCATGACGTTCCGCGGCTTGAGGTCGCGGTGGATGATCGGGACGGCGTGTACGGCGGCCAGTACGGCGCAGATCTGGGCGGCGACGGCGGCGGCCCACTCCCAGGGGTAGGGGTCGTGCTCGGCGAGGTGGTCGGCGAGGTCGGCGCCGTCGACGTACTGCATGACCAGGTAGAGGTCGTCGTCGTCGCTGCCCGCGTCGTGGACGGTGACCAGTCCGGGGTGGTCGACCTGGGCGGTGACCCGGCACTCGCGGACGAAGCGGCGGCGCATCTCTTCGGCGTCGGGGGTGCCCGCCACGCGGTCGGGGCGCAGCAGTTTGACGCCGACCCGGCGGTCCAGGCGGCGGTCGT
Source organism: Streptomyces sp. MST-110588 (assembly GCF_022695595.1). Lineage (NCBI taxonomy): Bacteria > Bacillati > Actinomycetota > Actinomycetes > Kitasatosporales > Streptomycetaceae > Streptomyces > Streptomyces sp. MST-110588. The sequence continues at coordinate 4,853,488 of NZ_CP074380.1, read as the reverse complement.
AGGCGATCCAGACCTGGCCCATGCCGCCCTGGCCGAGGAGGGCGGAGAGTTCGTAGCGGTCGGCGACGACGCGGCCGTTCAACGGCCTTCCTCCTTGCGGAGGTAGTCGCTGAGTTCGTCCAGTTCGGCGCGGACCTGGCTGATGCGGCGCGGGGGGTCGTGCGGGTAGCCGTAGGACTGCGGGGCGGGCTGGGCGTAGGGGTTGGCCGGCGCGGGGGGCCGGGGCTGCCCGTACGGCGGGGGCGGGGCGTAGGGCGCGGTGGTGGCGTACGGGGGTACGGGCGGGTAGGCCGGGGTGTGGGCGCGTACGGCCGCCCTGTGGGCCCGTACGTCGACCACGAGGTAGTACGCGCTGGCGGCGGCGGCCTGGCCGAGCAGCACGATCAGCGTGACGGTGGACTGCCAGTCGTTCTCGCCGTGGCCGTTGGCGAAGAGCAGGGTGGCCATGACCAGGACGAGGTCCCCGCCGAACAGCCACCAGCCCAGCGGGCGGCGCTGGATGACGGCGGCGCGCAGCAGCGCCAGCCAGGCGAGCAGGCCGCCGCTGAGCCAGGCGCCGGCCACGAAGGCGATACGCAGCAGGACGACCGCCCATAGGGGCATGGGACGGTTCGGCGGCTGGGCCGGAACGGGGCCGTGCATCGCTGCTCCTGACGGGTCGTGACCGGCGGGTCGGTTCGGGGTGCGGATGTGCGCCTACGAGCGTATATACGACACCGGTCACGCGTTCGGGGTTGTACGCCTCAGTCCGGCGGCAGCGACCCTTCGGTGAGTCCGTCGTACAGGCCCTGGACGAGCTGTTCCCCGAGGCGGGACGCCAGCCGCAGCGCCTCTTCGAAGGCGGCCAGGTCCTGGAAGCGCTGTCCGTAGCGGCGCTGTTCGGCCAGGGGGAGCCGGGGCAACTGGAGCCGGCGGACGTCCAGGCGGGTGGCGGTGGAGGCGTAGCTGCTGGCCTGCCGGTTGTTGGCGGTGCCGCGCAGGAACCCGG